>QNDG01000179.1 GCA_003645915.1 Candidatus Zhuqueibacterota bacterium
CTTTCCAATACTCCAAAGCAGATATTGATTTACAAAGCTATGGGCTGGGACATCCCTGAATTTGCACACATTCCTATGATATTGGGGCCTGATAAAAAGAGACTTTCAAAACGTCACGGAGCTGCTTCTGTGGAAGAGTACCGGGATATGGGCGTACTGGCTCCGGCTCTTGTAAATTATCTTGCTCTTCTCGGCTGGTCTCCCGGAGATAACAGAGAAATAATGTCTCTTGATGAAATGACAGAGGCTTTTTCAATTGACAAGGTTTCAAAAAATCCTGCGGTTTTTGATAAAGCAAAACTTTTATGGTTTAACGGTAAATATATCAGAAATACAGATTCCGAAGAGCTGTACCGGACTATTAAACCTTATCTTGATAAAAAAGGTTATGCTCTTGCAGAGGATAAAGATTATGTTATAAAGGTTGTTAATCTTGTAAAAGAAAGAGCAAACACTTATATTGAAATTGTTGATTTGTCAGAATACTTTTTTGATGACCCTGAGGATTATGAAGAAAAAGCAGTAAAAAAACACTGGCAGAAACCAGAAGTTTTTAAGAGACTTGAAAAAGTATATAATTCAATTAATGATATTAAAGTCTGGAATGAAGAGGCTGTTGAACAACTCATAAGAGGTCTTGCTGAGGAAGAGGGGGTAGGCGCAGGCAAGTATATACACCCTGTCAGACTTGCACTTACAGGAAGAGGGCAGAGCCCCGGTCTTTTTGAAGTGATGGTTCTATTGGGGAAAGATGTTGTTAAGAGAAGGCTTGGAACAGCAATGGAGATTCTGCGGGAACAGAATATTGAATAAAAACCTGAACTGTTTTTATACGGATTAATCAATTTTTCCCGGCTCATTAATCCCGGGTAATCCCGTACCCTTAAATTTTGCTTAATTGAATTTTTATCTTAATTAAACCGGAATTTACGTGAAAAAGCACACTCTCAAAGCAGCCTGCAATGATTTAATGCAGCAGGAAAGAAATATGATTTTAAAATCTTAGTAATTAGTCCGGATGCTTAGTTTGTTGTAAACTCTACATTTTTTCCGGACAAATCAGCTTTACTGTCGGAAAGTATACCCTGCACGTAGCAATATCTCGTGTAATCAGGTCAATGCCCAGTACTGCTGCATGTGCTCCAATATAAAAATCAGGAAGGGGAGATCTTTTTTGCCCCTTATTTACTCTGTATTTTTTATAAACTTTACCTGCAAGGAAAAGAGCCTCTTTGGGAATTTCCAACATTTGAAAGCCGCCCCTGTGGAGTGCTGACTCTAATTCCTCAATTTTTTTAAAACCTACTGAAACCTCAGTGTACACTATTGAGTTAATATATAGTGTTTTGTAAAGGCTGTAATTTGCCAATACAGATTCAGACCAATCCGCCCAATTGGGATCATCAAGAAAAATATCAAGAATAACGTTTGAGTCAACAAGAACGCCCTTCAATTACGCCCCCTTGTCAGCGCCATAATTTCATCTGTAGTCATCTTAACATCTGCAATACCGCGTAATTTTGCAAATTTACGGGTTGTTGTTTTTTTGCTTTTTAGTTTCACTAAAAAGACGCGGTCTCCTTCCTCGATGAAATCAACTTCTGTGGCAGGTGTTATATTAAATTTTTCACGAATATGTTGGGGGATTGTTACCTGGCCCTTTGTTGTTACTCTCATTGCATGACCTCCGGTAATAAGTATTACTGGTAATAATAATACTTTGTACAATAAAAGTCAATACTATTTATAAAATTGAACGATTCTCATCTTAAAAAGACCGGAATTTACGTGAAAAAGTGCTTTTTCAAATGACATGGAAACAAACAATGTGTGTCAGAATTTAAGGTAAAGGAACGGCATTCTTTGTTTAAATGGAATGATTGTCAGAAAGAGAATCCAGGATCATCTTTGATTTTTTTAATATGTCAGTTTAAACTTATTGTTTTTTAAAAAACGCAGCATAGTAAGAATTCGGTGCAGTGGTTGGTTTTATGCTGCTATTGCTGTTCCGGTATCCCATCCCATATTTCTATATCGTCTATCCACTGGTATTTTGGATTTGCATTTCCATAAATCTGGAGCAGCATTATAAAATCAATGGGCTTTGAGTTCCTGGTTGTTGGTCCGTAATGTTCTCCTATTATCTGCCCGTTAACTTTCCATAGTGCTCTGCCGTCACTTTCTTCGCTCCAGTGCCAGTAGAATTCCGTTAAAAACCATTCATTCATTGGAACAGGGACATTTTTGTTGTCAATTTCCCAAACCGGATTTTCAGGATTTGCATCTCCCTGCCAATGCCAATATGGATTCCCTTGTTCATCGGAATAAATGAAGGCAATTAACCTGAGGCCGTCTCCTTTTGCATAATCCTTACTTTTCCACTCAAAAAAAGTCCGCCACATATTTGGTTGGGATAAACTGGCACTGTCCGTTTTTATCCAATATCTGATATAAAGATCTTTCTTACCGTCTTTAATGTTAAGTATTTCATAAGGGCATTGTGTAGATATGGTTTTGTAATGCTCTATACTGTAAAGTGCCCGGGTTGGCTCTCCATTGTGCCCTGTTACTGTCCGGATTTCACTTTTAACTGCCTGAAAGTTGTCATCATCAATATAGTGCAGCGCACTTTGGCTTGCTCCCAGAATTTCTATTGGCCAGGTGTATCCGGTTCTTTTGTCTGTGCCTCGGATAAATCGATAATCTTCTGACATTGGGACAATTGTAGTGTCAATGTACACTTGTTCCTCAAAACCCGAGCTGAATAAGAGCTTAGCACTGGCACTTGCAGGTTCGTTAAATATTTTACCCCTACAAGAAATTATTATTATTGACACAAAGAGCAGAAAAAATGCTGCATTATTGATTATTTTTTTCATAGGCTTAACGGTTGGAGTATGGCGCGTGCCACAGTTTGAAATTATTCACTTTTAACTTACTACCAATGCTTATTAAAGCTCTATTATTCATATTTACAAATACTTGCGGTATGCACCATACTTTTTGTTAGCCACAGGGCTTTATTTATCCAAGTATTAAATATGCAATTCCTAAAAAAATTCCAGTACCAATAATATCTGCTAATGTCGTTATTAATGGAGTACTTGCAGTAGCAGGATCTTTTTTTAATTTTGAGAAAATAAATGGTAATAATATACCGATTAGGCTACCAATAATAACATTAACAATCATTGAAATTACAACTACACCGGCAATTATTAAACTTTTGCCCCTAACAATGCCCATAATTGAAATGCCAGCTCCCATTGTTATTCCAATGAGCGTAGCAACAAGGAATTCTTTTCCAAGCAAAAACAGCCAGTCTTTTTTTTGAACAGTTCCTAAAGCCATTGCTCTAATTATTAAAGTTGCCGATTGGCTACCGGCATTACCAGCTGTATCAACTAATACAGGAAGAAAAGTAACAAGAACTACATATTTAGCAATTGTTGATTCAAAACCTTGAATTATACCTCCGGTTAATAAATCCATTATCAATAGAGTAAATAACCAAGTAATTCTGCTTTTATATATTTTACCAATAGAAATATTTTTTAAATCAGTTATAAAACCTAAATCTTTTGTTTCAATATCAACAGCACCTATTTTTGCAAAATCTTCGGTGTTTTCTTCTTGTAAAACATCAAGAATATCATCAACGGTAACAATACCTAAAAAATAGTTTCTTTCATCTACGACAGGTAATGCAACAAGATTATATTTCCTGAATAATTTTATCGCCTTTTCTTGATCTTCATTAGCATTAATTGATATGTAATGATGATCCATTATATCTTTCACATAAAAATTATCTTCTGCTAAAAGCACTCTTCTAATAGGAATATCATCTAACAATTTCCAGTCATAATCAACAACATAAACCATATCAATTGTTTCGGCATCATTGCCCCATTTTTTAATATGTTGAATTGCTTTTTCAATACTCCAGTCCAATTTCAAAGCAACATATTCTGTTGTCATCATTCTACCAACGCTATTTTCAGGATAACCTAAAAATTTTAATATTTCTTTTTTAATATCCTGAGATACAATATTCAATAATTTTTGTGTGAGTTTCGGTGAAAGTGTTTCAAACAAATCAGTTCTTTCATCAGGATTTAATTCCTCTATTATCTGTTGAAGGTGTTTCTTTTCTATATTTTTTACCAAGTAAGATTGTGTTTCAATATCTAATTCAGCAAAAACATCTGATTGTTTTTTTTGAGGTAATAATCTTAAAAGGATTAAGACTTCTTCACTATTAAGCGTTTTAATAATATCTGCAATATCAGGAGGCAATAATTTAGGCAATTTACTTTTTATTGTTTCCCATTTTTTTGCTTTTATTAGCTCATTTATTTCGTTAAAGTATATATTATTCATTTTTTTTCTCTTAATTTTCCTCATTGAGTCACATTTAACTTTAATTATGGGAGTGCGAAGCACGGAGTAATTAAAGTCAGCTTTAGCTGAATGTGACTCAACGTTTTGAATATGGTGCGTGCCGCAATTTAACACTAATCATTTTCAATTTATTACCAACTTCTATTAAAGCTCTGTCGTTTATATTTTCTGCAATTTGCGGCATGCACTATATTTTTTTGTTGTAGGGCGTATTTATTTAACCCCCAATATTTTTGAGTGAAAGATTTATTAATTCTTTAGTTTCTTCAAAGTCTGTTATATTCTTGATTGTTAATTCTAAATCACCAGTCCCAAAATGTCCTATGTTTCGCACGTCTCTTGCTTGTTTTGGTAATTTCTCTATTTCGTCAGGATTTAGTTTTAGAAAAAGGACTAATTTTTTCTTTTGAGTCTCAATACATACAAAATTTTGAGTTGTCTTGTAAGCGATGTAGTATTTCTTCGGAATTTCTTCTATTGAAGTGTCAAGATTAACAATGAATTCCCTTATCTCGTTTAATAAATCTTTTAAATTGC
>QNDG01000180.1 GCA_003645915.1 Candidatus Zhuqueibacterota bacterium
GATAACATAGACATGACAGTAGAGTTAATAGAGCCAATAGCAATGGAAGAAGGTCTTCGTTTTGCAATCAGAGAAGGCGGAAGAACTGTTGGCGCAGGTGTTGTCGGTAAAATTATTGAATAGTTAGTTAATTGTCCTTTTTAAAGAGACCGAGATGCGAGACATAATAATTTTGGCGTGTACTGAGTGTAAACAAAGAAATTACACGACAACGAAAAATAAAAAGAAGCAAACAGGCAGAGTGGAGTATAAAAAGTACTGCCGCTTCTGCAATAAGCACACACTCCATAAGGAGACCAGGTAAGGATTCTGGTACAGGCCTGTAGCACAAGTGGCTAGTGCACCGGACTCCAAATCCGGGGGTTGGGGGTTCGAGTCCTCCCAGGCCTGCTAAGGTTAATTAAGGAGCAGAGGTTATGTTTGGAAAAATTTCCAAATATTTTAGTGAAGTTTCAACAGAGCTTTCAAAAGTAAGCTGGCCTACAAGAGAAGAAGTGTATGGCTCGGTTGCAGTGGTTCTGTTTCTTTGTGTGTTGCTGTCCGTGATAGTTTTTGGTGCGGATTTTATTTTGAACAGAATGTTACGAATAATCTTTTAAGCCTGGGGAATAGAATTAGTGCTTCAGTGGTATGCTATACATGTTTTTTCCGGTCACGAAAAAAAGATAAAAAAATATCTTGAAAGTGAAATAGAGAGAACCGGACTGCAGGAAAGTATAACTCGTATTGTGATACCTTCTGAAGAAGTTGTTGAAATGCGTGACGGGAAAAAGAGAGTTAAAAATAAGGTTTTTTTCCCGGGGTATATGTTGATTGAACTTGATCTTAACAGTAAAACCCAGCACGTTGTATTAAGCACTCCGGGTGTTACGAATTTTGTGGGGCCGAAAAACAAGCCTGTACCCTTAAGAGAAGAAGAAGTAAGAAGAATATTGGGACGGGTTGAAGAGAGAAAAGGGGAAGAGATAATTGAGATTCCTTTTAATGTAGGAGACCCTGTAAAAGTTATTGACGGCCCTTTTACGGATTTTTCTGGAGTTGTTGAAGAGATACAGAAAGACAAGAAGAAATTAAAAGTGATGGTAAGTATTTTCGGGCGCTCAACTCCGGTTGAGCTTGATTTTCTGCAAGTGGAGCTTGAAAAGTAGTATTGGGCATTTTTTGAGGTAGATGTATGGCAAAGAAAGTAATAGGAATGATAAAGCTGCAGATTCCTGCAGGTCAGGCGAACCCGTCGCCTCCTGTTGGCCCTGCATTAGGTCAGCATGGTGTAAATATTATGGAATTCTGTAAGGCTTTTAACTCCAAAACACAAGATCAGCAGGGTCTTATTATACCTGTGGTAATAACTGTTTATGCAGACAGATCATTCTCCTTTATCACAAAAACCCCTCCGGCTGCAGTTCTTTTAAGAATAGCTGCTAAGGTTGAAAAAGGTTCTGGAGAACCCAACAGGGAAAAAGTCGGCAAGGTTACACGGGATCAGGTTAAAGAAATTGCTGAAACAAAAATGAAAGATTTGAATGCTCATGATATTGAGATGGCAATGAGGATTATTGAAGGAACTGCCAGAAGTATGGGCATTATTGTTGAATAATCAGGGAAAGCACAAATGAAAAACAGTAAACGGCGAAAAGAGATTCTCAGTAAAATTGACCGCCAGAAGGCCTACGGTTTAAAGGAAGCGATTGAGCTTGTAAAAGAGTGTGCTACTGCAAAGTTTGACGAGACAGTGGAGCTTGCTGTCAGATTGAACGTTGACCCGAGAAAAGCGGATCAGGTTGTTCGCGGTACAGTATCTCTTCCTCACGGAACCGGTAAAAAAATTAAAGTTCTTGTTCTTTGTAAAGAGACTAAGGAGCAGGAGGCCAATGATGCGGGAGCCGATTACGTGGGTCTCGAAGAATTTATTAAGAAAATCGAGGGCGGCTGGGCTGATGTTGATGCCATAGTTGCCACTCCGGATGTTATGAAGGATGTTGGAAAACTCGGGCGTGTTCTCGGGCCGAGAGGTTTGATGCCAAATCCAAAAGCAGGGACAGTTACGAATGATGTGGGTGAGGCAGTTAAACAGCTTAAAGCAGGAAGAATAGAATACAGAGTGGATAAATACGGGAATATTCATGCTGCTGTCGGTAAGGCGTCTTTTTCTGTTGATGCTTTGGGTGAGAATGTTCGTTCTATAATGGATCAGATAGTTAAAGCCAGACCTTCTGCAGTAAAGGGGAAATATGTGCTTAATATTGCACTTTCATCCACTATGGGGCCCGGCGTTAAAATTGATGTTGCGGAATTAACTTAAATACAGGTAACTCAAGGATTTATCATGGAAAGACCGGATAAAAAATTAGCAGTTGAAAAAATATCTGACATATTTCAGAATGCAGCAAGTGTGTTTGTTACTGATTATAAAGGCTTGAATGTTGAGCAGATAAGTGATTTAAGAAATCAGTGCAGAGAAAATTTTGTTTATTATCTTGTTGTGAAAAACACTCTTGCAAGAATTGCTGCGAAGAATGCTGGTTATGAAGAAATGGTTCAGTATTTAAAAGGACCTTCGGCAATAGCGTATAGTTATGACGACCCATCTGCACCGGCAAGGGTTGTTACAAATTTTGCAAAAAAGGCCGAGAAACCTACTATAAGATTTTCTCTTTTTGAGGGGAATCTTTACGGCCCGGAAAAGGTTGCGGAGATAGCAGCGCTGCCCACTAAAGATGAGCTTTATGCGAAATTGCTTGGCAGTTTAAATTCTCCGATTTCAGGTTTTGTTGGAACATTAAACGGTCTGCTCAGAAATTTGTTGGTACTCTGCAGGCTGTAAAAGAAGATAAAGAAAAACAAGAGGCATAATACAACGCCGTTTAGGTCGTATTTTAAGTTTGGAGGATAAGGATGACCGAAGAGAAAAAACAGGACGAGGCTGTTGAGGTAGCTGAAGAAAAAGCAGAAGCCAAAGACCTGAGTAAAAATGCTCAAAAAATTCTCGATGCAGTTAAAAAGCTTACTGTCCTTGAACTTGCAGAACTCGTAAAAGCAATGGAAGACGAATTTGGCGTAACAGCCGCTGCTCCAGTTGCTGCAGTTGTTGCAGGCGGAGTGCCTGCAGGCGGAGGCGAGGCTGCACAGGAAGAAAAAAGCGAGTTTGACGTAGTTATCAAAGACTTTGGTTCAAACAAAATTCAGGTGATTAAGACAGTAAGGGCAATTACTGGTCTGGGATTAAAAGAGGCGAAAGAGTTAGTAGAGTCTGCTCCCAATGCCAAGGTTAAAGAAGGCGTAACAAAGGACGAAGCAGAAGATGTTAAGAAGCAGCTTGAAGAGGCTGGCGCCACAATCGAGCTTAAGTAATTAACAGTTGTTTTCCTAATATTTAAGGAGAGTGGTTTTTAAAGCCATGAAATACGTTCAACGTAAAACTTTTGCAAAAATCGAATCTGCAGCAAAGATTCCTGATCTTCTTGATATTCAATTAAAATCATTCAGGGAATTCCTGCAATTCGATGTTGAGCCTTCAAAACGGAAAGTACATGGCCTGCAGGAAGTATTTTTGGGGCTTTTCCCGATTACGGACACAAGAGAGAACTACATTCTTGAGTTTGTAGAGTACTATGTGGAAGAACCCAAATACACTGTGGAAGAGTGCCGCGAAAGAGGCGTGACTTATGCTGTGCCTATTAAGGCTAAGCTCAGACTTTCCATCAGAGATCCGTACAGTGAGAAAAAAAGGTATGTTGATACAATCGAACAGGTTGTGTATCTCGGATTGTATCCATTTATGACTGAAAAAGGTACCTTTATTGTAAACGGCGCTGAACGTATTATTGTAAACCAGCTTCACCGCTCTCCGGGTGTATTTTTTGACGAAAACGAACTTACAAAGGGCGCAAGAACATTTTCGGCAAGAGTAATTCCTTTCAGAGGATCATGGCTTGAGTTTGTTGTTGATGCCAATGATTTGATGTATGTCTATATTGATCAGGGAAGAAAATTTCATGTCACGACTCTGTTAAGGGCTCTTGGCGGGAGTACCGATGAAGAGATTCTAAGACTTTTTAATATGGTTGAAGAAGTTGAGCTTAAAAGCTCTGAGATTAAGAATTACATCGGGAAAAATGTTTTCTTTAACCGTGATGATGTGGGAATTGTTGATAAGGAAACCGGTGAGATTGTTCTTGAGCACGGATCGCAGCTGACCGAAGAAGTGCTTCCCAAATTAAAAAAGATGGGACTTGAAACCCTTAGTTTTATTGTAACTGACGATCGTGTTGACGGTGCGGATGTTATATACAACACTCTTATTAAGGATGTTGTAAAAACCGAGGAAGATGCAATTGAGGCTATATACAGACAGCTGAGATCCGGTGAGCCGCCTGATATTGAAACTGCTCAATCCTTAATTGAACGGCTTTTCTTTAACCCCAGAAGGTATGATCTGGGCAGAGTCGGAAGGTACAGATTAAATAAAAAGCTTGGTTCCAATGTACCTGAAGATGTAACAGTACTTACAAATGAAGATTTTGTTCTTATAATCAAATATCTTCTTTCTGTAAGAAGCGGTAAAAAGCCTACTGATGACATTGATCATCTCGGAAATCGTCGGGTAAAGACAATCGGTGAACAGTACGCAGAGCAGATGAATGTGGGTCTTTCCAGAATGGCAAGAATGATAAGAGAAAGGCTTAACATTGGAGATAGTGAAAAAATCACTCCTCAGGATCTGGTAAATGCCCGTACTGTGATGTCGGTTATTAATACATTCTTTGGTACGAGCCAGCTTTCCCAGTTTATGGATCAGACAAATCCCCTCGCGGAGATGACCCATAAAAGAAGATTGTCTGCATTGGGGCCGGGTGGTCTTACCAGAGAACGTGCGGGATTTGAAGTCAGAGATGTTCACTACTCTCATTACGGGCGATTATGTCCGA
>QNDG01000181.1 GCA_003645915.1 Candidatus Zhuqueibacterota bacterium
AATGCAGACATAATCACAATGAGTTACGGAGGGTGGAACGACTACCTTGACGGCTCTCTGCCAACGGAGCAGAAAGTTGACTGGTGTTATTCCCAGGGCGTGCCTGTATTTATCTCAGCAGGGAATGATGCTAATAAAAACAGACACTATTCGGGAACTGTTAGTGCAAACTCATCAACAGGTTATATTCAGGTTGATATTTCAACGCCTGCAGGGGATTCTACTTATTTAAAATTTAATCTTGTCTGGTATGACGGATCAGCAAGGAACGATCTGAGCCTTCAGTACTTTGACGGCTCACAAACCCAGCTTTCGGATGTGACTTTTTATCAGACAACAGAAAGCACGAGAGGAACCGAATCTCAGAAATCCAATTACAACAAATGGATAAAACCAGGAGACAATACATACTATCTTAAAGTTGTGAACAACTCTTCTTCATCCCAGACCTTTCATATTTACGAAGACTGGGGTTTAAGCAACCGTGTAACATTTGCAAATGCAGACCCCGAATATACAATATCTTCACCTGCAACAGCAGATTACGCATTTGCAGTAGGAGCATGGACTACAAGGTCTTCGTGGACAGAGTATTCGGGAAACGGATATACTTTTAATGAAACTATAAACGACATTTGTTCATTTTCCAGCAGAGGGCCCAGGATTGACGGAACCCAAAAACCGGACATTACCGCACCTGGCAGCGCAATAATTTCTCTGAGGGACAGGGACATTTATACTTCCGCAGACAGCAGATGGATTGATGACGACGGCACATGGAATGCCGGAGATGCACATTACTATATTATGCAGGGAACCAGTATGGCCTGTCCTGTAGTTGCAGGTTCAGCAGCCCTTCTTCTTGACAGGGATCCGGGTTTGACTCCTGCGGAAATTTACTCTGACCTCCGCTCAAACGCAGCTTCTGATACCTATACAGGAGTAATTCCAAACAGCACCTGGGGGTACGGCAAACTTGACGTAAAAGCAGCTATGTCCGGAATAACTGTTCAGCTTAAGGTTTTTCTTGAAGGCCCGTTTGACACAAGCACCCACAGAATGAAAACCAGCCTGAGAGATGCAGGTATTATCCCCCTTACTTCTCCCTACACCGAAGATCCGTGTACTGTCAGCTCTGTTCCCTCCGGAGTTGTTGACTGGATTCTTGTGCAGCTCAGAACTTCTGCAGACGGCTCTGCTGTTATTTCAAAAAGCGTTTTTGTCGATCCTGACGGTAACATTGTTGATACTGACGGATCTGACAGAAACATTTTTTTTGACGTGCAGGAGGGCAGCTACTACATTGTAATAAATCACAGAAATCACCTGAAAATAATGACTTCTTCTTCAGTGGCTCTATATTCGGATCACACCGTTCTATACGACTTTACTGACTCTGTTTCAAAGGCTTACGGCTCAAACAGTACAAAACAGGTTGAAGATAATGTTTACGCAATGTATGCAGGAGACGCAAACGGAAACGGTTTTATTAATGCAGATGATCTCAATGACGAGTGGAGGCCCAACAACGGAACATTCGGATACAAAAACAGCGACATGAACATGGACACATACATCAATGCCCACGATAAAAACAGATGTTTTAAAGTAAACAACGGCAAAGGTACTGCAGTGCCGTAATAAAGGAGTTAATTTTTGCATAACAGGATTAAAATATTAATTACAGTTTTTATTTTACTGATACCGCAGTTTATCAGAGCGCAGGGCGATATTGATCTGAAATTTGAACAGACAGTGCTCACAACATACGACTTTCAGATAACTCTTATGATCAGAAGAGCTTCAGACAAATGGGACAGGCTGGGCTCGTCAAATTTTCCATTTTATTACAATTACAACGCACTTTCAGATCCTGTTCTGGTTTCTGCACACAATTTCTCAGGCGGTCTCTATTCTGAATTGAATATTGCAAATAACGGCTCATGGGTATCAGTAAATATTCTTTACAACGGTTCTGACGGCCAGGGAACAAAAGTGGATACATCATGGATAAATGTTGCCACAATTCACTTCAATATTACAGATCCTGATCAGACATCTCAGATAAATCCCAGAACTGACGGAGCTTATGCATCCTTTGACGACGATGAAAAAACACATCTTGATATAAATTCTTATACCGGACTTGACGTTCCTTTAAATTACAGTGATGTTGCACCTCCGGAAAAAACTGCTCCGCAATCTTTCAGTTTATGCGAACCCTTTCCCAATCCCTTTAACATGGAAGTAAGTATCAACTACAGTATTCCGATAAAAACAAGTACATCAATAAAAATTATTTCCGTTAACGGAAAAGTAGTAAGATCATTTTATTTTCAGGATCAGAATCCCGGATCTTACAACTTAAAATGGGACGGCAGAACATCATCAGGTACGGATCAGTCAAGCGGAATTTATATTGTTCTTTTTAAAGCAGACAGATTTACAGATACTAAAAAAATCACATTAATAAAATAAAACTCATTGTTTAAATGTCTGCAAGTTGATATCTTTATTAAGAAAGGCTATTAAAAAAAACCGGTGATGTATGCATAGCTTGGTAAAAAAAATTAATATATTGATACTGATTGGGTTTTGTCCTCTTTTGATTTTTGCATCAGCAAAGGATTCAACTGTATACAAAAATACAACTCTACTTTCGTTTACAGACATAACATCAACTGCTCTGCCCTCCGCACCTTCTGCAGGGTCCCACTGTGCAGCATTTACAGATATTACAGGCGACGGATTACCGGATCTGTATATGACAATGTACTACACTGCTGACATATCGGATCTGTTTTACGTTAATTCCGCTCTTACTGTCTTTTCTGAAGATGCTTCGGCAAGAGGAATAAATGACCATGACGGCGGTTCACACGGAGCAGTGTTTGCAGATCTTGACAATGACGGAGATTTTGATCTGATAAACGGTACAACTGTTAAAAGAAGCGGAGGGACTATTATCGGAGCTGATCATAATGATCTCTTCAGAAATGACGGATCAGGCAGTTTTACAGACATAACAAGCACTATATCGGATATCTATTCCACTGCAAAAAAAACCAGATCTGTTGTTGCCTTTGATATGGATAATGACGGAGATCTTGATATTTTTACGGTTTCCGGCTATAAGGGAACAGATGACGATGCAACAGGCTATCCGAATGAAATCTACCGGAACAACGGGAGCATGTCTTTTACAGCTCTCACAAATACAATTGTCGGCGACCTGTATAATGCACCTGCAGGTCAGGGTGCCACAGATACTGATTATGATAATGACGGAGACATTGACATAATCTGTGCAAACAGAACAGGGGATCTCAACATCCTGCAGAATGACGGAACGGGTAACTTTACCTTGATTTCTCCTGCTTCAATCGGTATTTCACACAGAGCAGGCGACGGCATTACAATGGGTGACATTGACAATGACGGAGACCTTGACATGCTTCTTGTAACAGGCGGCGCAGAAGGCTCTGCAGCTTTGTATAAAAATGACGGACACGGGACATTTACGTTTTCAGCATCATGGAGCGGAATTACAGGATACATGGGAAATTTTGCAGATCTTGACAATGACTGTGATCTTGATTTAATTTTTACCGGAGATACAAAATGCTACATTAACAGTGGAACCGGTTCATTTTCCCAGGGAGCTTCTATAACTTATACTACATCTCCTGTTGACCCCAGATCCATAAGTTTTGCAGACATAGATAATGACGGAGATATTGATTTTGCAATGGGGGATAAAAAATCAACTCCTCACATAATCCAAAATAATTTGTCATCAGAAAACAACTGGATTAAAATTATTTTAAAATCTCCTTCAGGCCAGCCCGGCGCTTTCGGTGCAAAAATTGAGCTCTTTTCCGCGGGACATCTTGGAGGAACTTTAATCGGATACAGGGAAGCAAGAAGTTCCACAGGATATATCACTCAGGACGATCCTGTAATTCACTTTGGAACAGGAACAAATTCTCAGGTTGATGTAAAAGTTACATTTTTAGACGGTACAACAGCACAAAGGACCTTTGTATCCGTAAATCAGACAATTACAATTGATCACCCCGATGTACTTGCTGAGCTTAAAGTATTTCTGGAAGGCCCATACGACACTACAACGGATCTGATGAAAACCGGCCTTAACAGCGCAGGACTTATACCTTTGACTTCCCCTTATCCTGAAGACCCGCGTACTGTAACTTCTATACCTGCTGATATTGTTGACTGGGTTTTGATCCAGGCCCGTACACAAGCAGACGGTACAGCAGTTATATCAAAAAGCGCATTCTTAAAAAAAGACGGAAAAATTGTCAGTGACAACGGTACAACAGAAAATATAACCCTTGCGTTAGAACAAGGGAGTTACTATATTTTGGTAAAGCACAGAAATCATGTTAAGATAATGAGCAAAAATACAGTATCACTTGATTACAGTTCCGCAACGCTTTTTGATTTTACAAATGAAACCAATTTATATGAGACGATATCAATGAAAGAGATTAAATCAGGAATATGGGTTATGCTGGGCGGCGATGCAACAGGAGACGGATTTGTTAATGCTCACGATAAAAATATTCAGTGGAGACCAAATAACGGGACTTATGGATATAAATCAAGTGATATGAATCTTGACTCTTTTATAAACGCCACAGATAAAAACGAAATCTGGCGTGTTAACAACGGCAGGGGAACAAGTATCAATTAAATTTTTGGAGGAATTATGTACAAGAAAATGTTTTTTATAATTTTAATATCGCTGATTGTAAGCTCAGCAGCTCCTTTGCTGTTTTCACAGACTATTGACCTTCAGTTTGTTGTTGTAAATAATGACGGCACACACTTTGATGTAAAAGTACAGTGTAAAAGATCTTCAACAGGATGGGATAATT
>QNDG01000182.1 GCA_003645915.1 Candidatus Zhuqueibacterota bacterium
AGCTTTCTTCCAAATTTTTCGGAACAAGAAAATCCATAGAGCTTGCAATAAGCCAGGATCCTACTGTGCAGAGAGCGTTGGAAATTCTGGAAGACAATAAAAAATATGAATCTATTCTTAATCATAAATAACCTATAAGTAAAGGAGGAATGAATGAGCAGCGAGAAATTTGTTTACAAGTTTGGTGGAGGTAAGGCTGACGGAAAAGCGGATATGAAAAATCTGCTGGGTGGAAAGGGCGCTAATCTTGCTGAGATGTCTAATATCGGAATACCTGTACCCCCTGGATTCACAATTACTACAGAAGTATGTACTCTTTACTCGGAAAAAGGCAGAGAAGAGGCAATTGGTCTTATAAAGAGCCAGGTTGAAGAAGGCGTAAAACATATTGAAAAAATTATGGATGCCAGATTTGGCGATGATACAAATCCACTCCTTGTGTCAGTAAGATCCGGAGCAAGAATTTCAATGCCGGGAATGATGGATACGGTTCTTAATCTAGGTTTAAATGAAAATGCAGTAAAAGGTCTTGCGGAAAAATCCGGTAATGAGAGATTTGCATGGGATTCATACAGAAGATTTGTTCAGATGTACGGAGATGTAGTACTGGGGATGAAACCAGAGAACAAAGAAGACGAAGATCCTTTTGAGAAGATTATTAAGGATACAAAGGAAAAACGCGGAATTGAAAATGACACGGATCTTTCTGTAGAGGATTTGAAGGAACTGGTTGTCAAATTTAAAGAAGCTGTAAAAAACTCTACAGGAAAAGATTTCCCTGCTGACCCCTGGGATCAGTTGTGGGGTGCAATTGAGGCGGTTTTCGGAAGCTGGGACAATGAAAGAGCTATTATTTATAGAAAGCTAAACAATATACCTCACGAGTGGGGAACTGCGGTTAATGTCCAGGCTATGGTTTACGGGAACATGGGTGATAATTCTGCAACAGGAGTGGCATTTACCAGAGATGCAGCAACAGGCGAAGATATTTTTAACGGTGAATACCTCATTAATGCACAGGGCGAAGATGTTGTTGCAGGTATCAGAACTCCTCAGCAGATTACTCTTGAAGGATCGTTAAGATGGGCTAAACTTGCAGGAGTAAGTGAAGAGGAGAGAAAGAGTAAATATCCTTCTTTGGAAGAAAGCATGCCCGAGGTTTTTAAAGATCTTGTAAAGGTTGAACAAAAGCTTGAAGAGCATTACAAAGATATGCAGGATCTTGAATTCACTATTCAGGACGGAAGGTTGTGGCTTCTTCAGACCAGAACCGGAAAGCGTACAGGCGCTGCAATGGTAAGAATAGCAATGGAAATGCTTGACCAGGGAATAATTGATGAAAAAACAGCCCTTCTTCGAGTTGAACCAAACAAGCTGAACGAACTTCTTCATCCAGTTTTTGACCCTGACGCTATTGCAAAAGGTAAAGTTGTCGCTAAAGGGCTTCCCGCTTCTCCGGGAGCTGCAACAGGAAGAGTTGTCTTTTTTGCAGATGAAGCTGAAGAGTGGAAAGAAAAAGGCGAGGAAGTTATTCTTGTAAGAATAGAAACTTCACCTGAAGATCTTGCTGGGATGAATGCTGCCAATGGTATTCTTACTGCGAGAGGCGGAATGACCTCTCATGCAGCAGTTGTTGCGAGGGGAATGGGCAAGTGTTGTGTTTCTGGAGCCGGCGCACTGGTAATTGATTATAAAAAGAGAACAATTCATGTTGACGGAGTTGAAATCAAGGAAGGCGACTGGATTTCATTAAACGGAACAACAGGTGAAGTTTTTGAGGGCAAGATTGATACAAAGGATCCTGAACTCAGCGGTAATTTTGGCAAGCTGATGGCTCTTTGTGATAAATATACTAAACTTGGTGTAAGAACCAATGCGGACACTCCCAATGATTCTCAGGTTGCAAGAGATTTTGGAGCGCAGGGTATAGGATTATGCAGAACAGAGCACATGTTCTTTGAAGGGGACAGAATAAAAGCAGTAAGAGAGATGATTCTTGCTGATGACGAAGCAGGCAGAAGAGAAGCTCTTGAAAAACTTCTTCCAATGCAGAGAGAAGATTTTGAAGGTATCTTTACAGTAATGAACGGTCTTCCTGTAACAGTGCGTCTGCTTGATCCTCCGCTTCATGAATTTGTTCCCCATGAAGAAAAGAACCAGAAGGAGATGGCAGAGCAGATGGGTATTTCCCTTGAAAAGGTAAAGGAAAAAGTTGAATCTCTTGCAGAGTTCAATCCTATGCTGGGACACAGAGGATGCCGTCTGGGAAATACATATCCTGAAATTACGGAAATGCAGACACGGGCAATCATAGAAGCAGCGCTTAACTGCAAGGCAAAAGGCATTGATGCAAGACCTGAGATAATGGTTCCACTTATCGGAACAAAAGAAGAACTTGTAAGACAGGAGCAGATTATAAGAGCTACTGCTGATAAGGTGTTTGAAGAAAGAGGAGAAAAGATAGATTTTCTTGTGGGTACAATGATAGAAATTCCGAGAGCAGCTTTAACAGCGGATAAAGTTGCGGAAGTTGCAGAATTTTTCTCTTTTGGAACCAATGATTTGACACAGATGACTTTCGGTTATTCCCGTGATGATGCAAATAAATTCCTGCCGATTTATATTGACAGCGGTATATTACCGGAAGATCCTTTCCAGGTTCTGGATCAGGAAGGTGTGGGCCAGCTTGTGGAAATGGGAACACAGAGGGGCAGAAAAACCCGTCCGGATTTAAAGGTCGGTATCTGCGGTGAGCACGGAGGCGAACCAAAATCAGTTAAATTCTGCCATAAAGTTGGTATGAATTATGTGTCCTGTTCTCCATACCGCGTTCCTATTGCAAGACTTGCTGCAGCACAGGCTGCAATTGAACAAGGATAATTAATAACGTTTATTAGGGTAAACGGAACCCCGGTTTTCCGGGGTTCTATTTTTCCCGATTCTGACTATTATATTTTTCCTGATAGAAAATCGGGACTTTCCCGATTCTGACTATTATATTTTTCCTGATAGAAAATCGGGACTTTCCCGATTCTGATTATCATATTCTTTCTTTAAAGAAAATCGGGAGTCAACAAAACCCTATAAAGTCGATAAAAGGTAAAGACTCTCCCGATTCTGACTATTATATTTTTCCTGATAGAAAATCGGGACTTTCCCGATTCTGATCCACGAATCCGTCAGTAGCCGGAAACGTCAGTCAAAAGCCTGACACGTCCGTCAGTAGCCGGATTTCGTTACACGAATTCTCACGAATTAAAACAAATTACAGACCTCAGAGGTCTTTGAGGACGTAGGGAATAATAGAGACTGTTCCATGTACAAACATCATCAAATCAGAAAAACACTGTAAGGAACGCCTCCGATTTTTTATGTCTGTTGCGAGAACATTGTAAGGGCACGGCGCGCCGTGCTCACCCTTCGGCTCCACTCAGGGTGAAGTTAGGAGTCTGACGATGTTGTCACTGGGAAGTAAAGTATTGTATTCTTTTTTCAACTATTCACGTTTGTTGCAAGACAATTGATATGACCTTACAGTTTGCCGGCATTTGAAAATATCTCAGTATCTTAATCAAATACCTGCAACAACAATACATTCCTGCAGGGTAATTGTCTTACCTGTTTTATTGTCTGATGCAAGAAAGTGTAAAATGTAAATTCCGGACTGAACTCTGTTTCCGTTCTGATCCCTGCCGTTCCATATAACTGAAAAACAGGGAGGAGAAGAAAAACAGTTTAAAATAGTTTTTACTAACCGTCCTTTAATATCGAATATTTCCATATTAACTGTTGCATAAGAAAAATTAAGTTCATATGCTATAACAGCAAAATTTTCAAATCCGTCATTATCAGGAGAAAACGGGTTTGGTTCAATTTTTAAAGCACATTGATTTGAGGGATTAATTGAGACTGAATTTATTTTACCGGGTGTGCCTCCCCAGACTCTGCTTTGTTCCCAGTTCTCAGTGTTATCTCCTTTTTCAAATTCTATCTTTTCAAATGAAAATCCTTCATTTAAACTGCAATCATACTGCACGGAACACACATAATGATTTTCAGGATTTATCAAAGAAACCAATTCACCGTGACTATTGGAAAGGCCTCTGTTTCCGAAATTTTGAGTGTCAATTTTAACAATAAGAACGTCAGAAGGTATTTTTTGTAAAAAAAGACTGTTGTTGCTAAGAGCATCCGGATCAACAATAACACAAAATGATTCAGGTTTAAGAATTGTTCCGTATCCTGCATCGCATATCAGGCTGAATCCGGTTGAATCTGAAATAGTCCATTGGTTCAGATCAATTATCTTTGTTGATAAGTTAAAAATTTCAACATACTCATCGCTTTGTTCCGGGCCTGCAGGATTAAACATAATTTCTGTGATTTTAATGTTCTGGGCAGGCAGGTTTGTAATTATGAAAAATAAAACAGAAAAAACAATAAAGATAAATTTTTTAGACATTGAATAAATTCCCCCAAATAGTTCTTGACCTTATTATAATAAATTTATTATTTTATATCAAGTATATTTAAGAAAAGGAGAATTATGAAGGTTATAGCATTTAACGGCAGTCCGAGAAAAGACGGCAATACATCAATATTAATCAGAACTGTTTTTTCCAACCTGAATAAATATGGCATTGAAACAGAAATGATAAATATCTGCGGAAGACCTGTTCAGGGGTGTACTGCCTGCTACAGGTGTGTTGAAAACAAAAACAACAAGTGTGCAATTGATACGGATGATATGAATTTCTGGATTTCAAAAATGATAGAGGCTGACGGGATAATACTGGGATCACCTACATATTTTGCAGATGTAACAGCGGAAATGAAGGCATTGATTGACAGAGCGGGTTTTGTTGCAAGAGCAAATAATGATCTTTTCAGAAGAAAAGCCG
>QNDG01000183.1 GCA_003645915.1 Candidatus Zhuqueibacterota bacterium
CTCATGTTTTTGTTAATAAATTTTTAACAGCAGGTGATTTAATAATCATACTTCTTATCCTCATTGCAGGCCTTGTATCTCTATACTATCCAAGGCAAAACGGCAGTATTGTTTATATTAAAGTAAACGGTGAAATTAAAGGTGTGTATAATCTAAACAATAAAAATAAACAGACTATAACTATTGCCGGTAAAAAAGGGACGATGAAAGTTGAAATCCAAGAAGGTAGAGTGTGGGTTTCTGAATCTTCATGCCCGAATAAACTATGTATAAAAATGGGTAAAATACACAAAAACGGAGAAATGATTGTATGTGTACCAAACAGGGTCATAATTTCAGTTAAAAATAAAGAAGAAAAGGAAGTTGATGCAATTACCATGTAGAGGTGGCTTTGAATAACAAAATTACCGAACTTTCTCTTCTAACAGCAGTGGGGATAATTTTTTTTACTGTTGAAACAGTGCTGCCAAATCCTGTTCCGTTTTTTCGCCTTGGGTTAGCGAATATTGTGACAATAATTGTAATTAAGAGATGGGGGGCAATAAATGCAGTTTTAGTATTATTTTCAAGAATTATACTTGGAAGTTTGGTAACCGGCAAAATATTTACACCCCTTTTTATTATGTCTGTTGCCGGCGGTTCTGCATCATTAGTTATAATGTTCTTATTAATAAAATATTTTCCCGAAAAGGTAAGTCTTGTTGGTGTTAGTGTAGCAGGAGCTTCTGTACATAATATTGTCCAGCTATACATTGCAAATTGTTTGTTTATAAAGAGTGTATATATCATATCAATACTTCCTGTGTTTTTATTCACATCTATTTTTTCCGGTGCATTGGTGGGAATTTCAACAATTTATTCCTTAAGAATAATAGACCAAAAAATAAAAAAATATTGATTTATCCAAATTCCCTTTTTTATTAACCTGATGAAATTATCTGATAATTTAAGAATGAGAAAAATGAGGAGTTTATAATAGATGCAATGCAATTTATATATCTTATATTATATTTGTCTGTAAAGTTAAACCAATTTTTATTTGCTTTTTTTAATTGAAACAGTTATATTGAACGAACAAAAAAATGTAAACAAATTATATGTGAGGGGGTGTTTTTATTGAAATTAACTCCTCTTGAAATCAAGAAACAACGTTTCAAGGTCAAGGTCAGAGGATATGATCCTGTAGAAGTTGAAACCTTTTTGGAAATGGTTGCAGACTCTTATGAGGAATTGTTAAATGAAAAGACAAAACTGTCAGAAGAGGCCTCAAAATTAAGGGTTCAACTAAGTGATTATAAGCAGGTTGAGAAAACTCTGCAGGAAACTCTTATGAATGCGCAGGAAACTGTAAGCCAGTCAAGAGAAAATTCAAAAAGGGAAGCGGAAATACTTTTAAGAGAAGCTGAACTAAAAGCAGAAAGAATTCTTGACGAAGCAAGAGAAAAATTAGATAAGATGAAAAACGAGGTGTCTATTTTAAGGGCACAAAAAGAATCTATTGCCAAAAGATTAAAACATCTTCTTGAATCTCAGATAGAGCTTATAAAAGTACTTGAAATAGAGGATGAATTTAAAGTTAAGAAATCAAATGGTTCTGAGCCTGCTCCAGTAGAAGAGAAAAAGACTAGATCTATGGCAGATTGAGAGAAAAAGAGGCTATGATCAATATGTAATATTTAGCGGAGGGTGTCATGATACGGAAACTTGTAGTAAGTTTAATGCTTTTTGCAGGAATTTTATCTTTTTGGGGCTGTGCTCACTGGCAGGAAGTAACGTATTCTGATGTAAAGACAGATAACACTGTTAGGATTTCCCTGGTATCAGGAGAAGGCATAACAGGAACTGTTAAAAAAACCGAACCTCATCAGATAATAATTTTAAAAGGGAATAAATTTTTTAAAATCTCCAAATCTTCTATAAAAAATATAAAGATCCTTCCTCCTGTTTATGATGATTTTGGAAGATGTATATCCGAAAGAGAAATCAAAAGTGTAAAAACAAATAAAAACGCAGTAATTTATGGCATCGGTGGCGGTGCATTAAGCTTTGGGACTAGTTTTTTTATCGGTTCTATGCTGGCAGGTGAAGATACTTCAAAAAGCGGAGGCGTTCTTATAGGAACAACTGCTGCAGGAACGGGACTTGGAACAATTCTTTTTGTTAAAGCTGGTATGGCAAAAGACAGAAAAGAAGCAATAGAAAAAGTTAAAGAAAAAAGAAGATTACAAGCGCAGAAGAAATTAAACAAAAAGAACCCTGAAACAAAAAATATTCAGGATATGATTAAAAAAGAGAAAGAAAAACAGGAACAGTTGCAAAAAGAACGGGAAAAACTTTTAAAAGAGCTTAAAAATAAAAAGAAATAAGTTGTCTGTAAGAGAATAGAGAATAAAATGTCCTCAAAAATAGGAATAATAGGCGGAAGCGGACTTTATCAGATGGATGAAATATCTTCATTAGAGTGGATAAGTGTTGATACTCCTTTTGGAGAACCTTCCGACAAACTTGCTCTTGGAAAATTAAATGAAAAGGAAGTGGTCTTTCTTCCGAGACACGGAAGAAATCATACATATCTTCCGTCTGAAATTAACTACAGGGCAAATATCTATGCAATGAAGAGTCTTGGAGTTACACGAATTATATCTGTTTCTGCTGTTGGTTCTTTTAAAAAAGATATTATGCCAAGAGATATTGTACTTATTGATCAGTTTATCGACAGAACCAAAGGTACTACACCGTCGACCTTTTTTGGGGATGGTGTTGTTGCTCATATAAGTTTTGCGCAACCAGTATGTCAGGATCTCAGGCAGATGATTTATGAGGCAGGCCAGGAAGAAGGATTCGGTGCAAAACTTCATTTTGGTGGTACATATCTGAATATGGAAGGCCCTGCTTTTTCAACAAAAGCGGAATCTCTGCTTTATAAATCCTGGAATGTTGATGTGATAGGAATGACCAATCTGTATGAGGCAAAACTGGCAAGAGAAGCGGAAATATGTTATGCAACAATGGCAATGGTAACGGATTACGATTCCTGGATGGAAACAGGCCCTGATTCTGAAGTTACAGTGCAGACTGTTATAGAAAATTTGCAGTCAAATACTGTTACTGCAAAAAAAATAATAAAGAATGTAGTGGATAAAATTTCAGAACAGAGAACATGCTCTTGCAAAACTGCTCTTGAAAACTCAATTTTGACAAACATAGAAAGTATTTCACAAAAAGCAAAAGATAAACTCGGGATTATACTAGAAAAATATTGTAAAGGTTAGATGGGAGATAAGTAGTGCATTTTAAGGAAGTTAAAACACCTCTTAATTACAACGAGATTGAACAGAATATCCTTAAGTTCTGGGAAGAAAATAATATCTTTCAAAAATCTATTGACGAAAGACCTGAAGATAAACAGTTTATTTTTTATGAAGGTCCGCCAACTGCCAATGGAAGACCTGGAATTCACCATGTTATTTCACGGACAATAAAAGATTTTGTTTGCAGATACAAAACTATGCAGGGATATAGGGTGAACAGAAAAGCTGGTTGGGATACACACGGACTTCCTGTTGAAATTGAAGTTGAAAAAGAGCTTGGTTTTGAAACAAAAGACCAGATTGAGAAATTCGGAGTAGAAAAATTTAACCAAAAATGCAAAGATTCGGTTTTTAAATATTTAAAAGAATGGAATGAACTTACAAGGAGAATGGGATATTGGGTAGACCTTGAAAATCCATATATCACCTATGAAAATGATTATATTGAAACCGTGTGGTGGCTTCTGGCGCAGTTATGGAAAAAGGATCTCCTTTACCAGGGATTTAAAATTTTACCTTACTGCCCCAGGTGTGAAACAGCTCTCTCCAGCCATGAAGTGTCTCTTGGCTATAAAGATGTTACGGAACGTTCCGTAACTGTTAAATTTAAACTGAAAGACAAAGAAAACTCATTTATTCTTGCATGGACTACAACTCCCTGGACATTACCCGGTAATGTTGCACTGGCAATTGGGGCAGAAATTACATATGTCGAAATAGTACAGGGTAATAAGGGTGTTGATGAACATTACTTTCTTGCAGAAGATCGTCTTGTAATAATTAAAGGTGATTACAAAGTAATCGGAAAATTTAAAGGAAAAGAGATTGCCGGCTGGGAATACGAACCTCTTTTTAGTTTTATTAATCTTTCAGACCCTGAGCACAAAGCTTATTACGTAGCTGAAGCTGATTTTGTGACAACTGAGGATGGTACTGGAGTTGTTCATACTGCAGTAATGTACGGAGAAGATGATTACAAGCTTGGAACAAAAATAGGACTTCCCGCAAAACACACTGTTGATGAACACGGTAAATTTAATAATCTTGTTGAAAAGTGGGAAGGACGCCACGTTAAAGATATAGAAACGGAAACAGAAATTATAACTTATCTGTATGAGAATAACAGGCTGTATTCAAAAGAAAAATACACACACTCCTATCCACACTGCTGGAGATGTGATTCACCGATTCTTTATTATGCAAAAAAATCATGGTATGTTAAAACCACACAGTTAAAAGATAAGTTAATAGAGAATAACAGAGAGATAAACTGGTTCCCTAAAGAAGTCGGCAGCGGAAGATTTGGCACATGGCTGGAGAATAATGTTGACTGGGCTATTTCAAGAAGCCGTTACTGGGGAACTCCGTTAAATATATGGAAATGTGAAAAATGTGGTCACTCTCTTGCTGTAGAAAGCATAGAACAGCTTAAAGAGCTATCAGGAGCTGAAAATGTAGAAGATCTGCATAAACCATACATTGATAATCTGCACTTAAAATGCCCTGAATGCTCTGGTAAAATGAACCGAACTCCGGAGGTAATTGACTGTTGGTTTGATTCCGGAGCAATGCCTTATGC
>QNDG01000184.1 GCA_003645915.1 Candidatus Zhuqueibacterota bacterium
ACAATCTGCTCTGATTCCTGCGGTAAAGCAACAACCTTGTTTTTTCTCTGATAAGATGCAAGTTCCTGCTCTGATCTTGTCAGCTTCTGCTCATACTCTTTCAATTTTTTCTCAAGAAAATTTCTTGTCTGAGTTACTTCATCCTTTGTCCCTGACCTTGTATATTCCTGATAAACCTTAACCCAGGTATTTACAAGTACAGCTGCTTCCCACGGGATACTGGATCTGGCTTTAAGTTCAATAATATTGGTTTCCTGACCGTAAGAAACTTTTGTTGCCTTTCTGAATCGTTCTACCATTTTTCTGAAACTTAAAGGAGGAAGATTCTCTCTTTTCTTTTGTTTCAGTATTCTGCTGATAAACGGAATTCTGTTTTTGGGTCCCCTGCGCTGTAGAATCTTCAGAGAATCTCTATAAGAAGAATTTAAGAGATGCTTTATAACACTTGCCGCAAGAGTACGGCTTTCCAGAACAGCAACCTGATTTTGTACAACATATTTCTGATGAAGTACAGAAGGTATTTCAAGAAGTTTATTCTGTGCGCCTGACGCTTCCTGTATTGACAGTAACGCAGAAGCTTCATATATTTTATCAGCCGTCCATGTTAAGAATGTGGAGGTTCCCACAATTGTAACAACAAGGATTAAAATAATGCCGAAATTACGCTTAATCGGTTTAAAAACATCACGTAATTCAAGTTTTGTACTTTCTTCTCTTTCCATAATTCCTCATCCATATTTCCTGTCTTGTCAAACCGTCTATATCACCTGTAACTGTAAAAGCTGATCTTTTCCCTTCCGGCCATTTCCAGATTCTGACAAGCTGATCAGGACATTTCTCTATTTCACTTATTATTTTCAATTTATCATTCTCTTTAAATTCCCTGTATTCTCTGAAATAAAGGCAATAATTTTCATTTTGTACAGACTCTTCCCAAACAAACCCTTGATCGGAAAGATATTTTTTATATTCAGTATCTGTTCCGGGATGAATTCCGATAATGGGCTTCTTTTTGCATTTTATAACAAAAGTGGTATCCTTTACAGGACTGTAAACAGGTTTGTACAGGAGATCATTTCTTGATGTATTTAAATTTTTAATCAGAACAGTAATCCTTTTATCTCCCTTAACAATTATCCTGTATCTCGACCTGCCGTCCTTCTGCAGATAAACTTTACATCTGCTTCTGTCTTTCCACCACTGTGCAACTTTATTCATTGAAGTTACCCAAATATTTGAATCTGCTGTTGCTTCTGCAATAAGTTGAGCAATCGGTTTTTCAAAATTCAAAAATCTTTCCGGATGTGCCTGAAGTACCATTAACCCGCTGTGTTCATTAATCTTTTTTAGCATTTGCATCCATATTCCCATTCTCGGATCATCTGCAGAATTAATACCAAGTCTCTCAATCAGTATGTCGTCATCAGGAACAACTGCAGGTAATTCCACAATACCATCTGTAATAGAGGGTACAATAGATACTCTGTTATAGGTAAGAGGCTTATAACTCTCAACTATTCTCCGGTAATTACTAACATCCTTTTTCCCGAATTTGCTTTCATCAATCGAAAATGAAACAACGTCACTGCTGTCCCATAAAAAGCCTGCTTCTGAAAGTTTTTTCTTAAATTTTTCGTTTTTCCTGAAAAATGGAAATCTGAACCCCACGCATAAAATACCGTTCTTGTCAAAGATCTCATTAATTTTGTCAAGATGTACTGAAAACTTCTCCTCATTTAACATTGAATAATCAATATGTACAAGACCGTGAGCTGCAAATTCAACTCCCCTGTCCTGAAATCTTTTAAACAAATCCGGATATTTCTCTACAATTGCTCCGGGTACCGGAAACGTAGGATTAACCCCGTAAGAGGAAAGTAAATCAGCAAATCCTTCCATATATGCGGTAAACTTATCAGGGTCATTCCCATATCTTTTAAATACTGATGCAGATCTTCTGAGTAAAGAAGTTAAAGAACGTGTTTTTGCTCTTTGAAGATAAAGAGTTAATAGATTCATATTTAAGCAAATCCTATGCTATGCCCTGAAACCATTTGAAAATGTTACTTTTAACAGTCCTTTGCTCCCCTTCTTTACAGGATAAAGAGAAGCAAGCCATTCATAAGTCTTTTCAAGCCCTTTGCTCAATGTTACTGTAGGAGTCCATCTTAAAGTTCTCCTTATTTTTTCAATATTGACTACACGCCTTCTTATATTGTCAATATCTCTTTTATCCACATAAACAGGATCAACATCATACCCTGCAATCTGCATAATAAGCTGAGCCAGATGATTTATACTTGTCTCAAAACCTGTACCAACATTAAAAGTTTGTCCTTCTGCTTTGGGACTTAATGCCGCTTTAAGAACAGCTTCCACAGCGTCATCAACATAGGTAAAATCTCTGGTCTGTAGTCCGTCTCCGTGTATTAAGGGTGGTTTTCCTTCCATTACATTACTGAAAAATTTAGATATTACTCCGCAGTAAGGATTCTGAGGCATTTGATTTACACCGTAAACATTTGAAAAACGTAAAATAGCCGTTGAGACTCCGTATGTCTCATGAAAAGCATTGCAGTAGTTTTCTCCCGACTGTTTGCTTGCCGCATAAGGGTTCAGTGAATACAACCTGTCGTCTTCGTTTATAGGAAGGTATTTGGGGTTACCGTAAACAGAAACCGAAGATGTGTAAACAACCCTTTCAACCGGATAATCCTTGGCAGCATTTAATATGTTAAAAATTCCTCCGGTATTTACCTGGAAATCCAGTTGAGGAGACGCAGTTGAAACAATAATATTCCTAACTGCAAGATTAAAAACATAATCCGCTTTTTTAACAAGTTTTGACACAAGTTTGAAATCAGTAACAGATCCGTTAACAAATTCTATTTCTGTCAGGTAACCGATATTCTCCTTTCTTCCTGTAAAAAGGTCATCTAAAACAGTTACTTTTGCACCCTCTTCCACCAGTCTGTCAACAAGTCTTGAACCGATAAATCCTGCACCCCCTGTAACCAAGACCTTTTTATTGCGAAATTTCATACCGCATACCTCTCAAAATTTAGTGAGCATCCTTCATAAAAAACACAACCGGAACTGTTGCAAGTACGATTTTTAAATCCAGCAATATATTCCATTTTTTCACATACCACAAATCAAGAAGAATTGATTCTTCATAATTTTCCGGAGTCAATCTTACTTTTAATTTAGACCAGCCTGTAAGTCCGGGTTTTACTTTAAGTCTCTCTCTGTACCAGTCCTTGTACTCTGCAACCTCATAAACCGGATGAGGCCTCGGTCCTACAAAACTCATATCACCTTGAAGAATATTAAATAGCTGAGGAATTTCATCAAGACTTGTTGAGCGCAGAAACTTACCTACCGGAGTAATTCTGCTTTCAATAAACTTTACATACAGTGATACCAGCTCAGGTTGTTTTTCTGTTTTTACGCCTTCTTTTAACAAATGACGGATGTATTTCTGATGATCCTGTTCATTTTGTTCTGTCTTTTTCATTGTCCTGAATTTGTATATTGTAAATATTTTCCCCCTGTATCCGACTCGCTTCTGCCTGTAAAATATTTCCCCTTTTGAACTTAATTTGATTGCTGCTCCGATTATAATAAAAAGAGGAAATGTTATAAAAATAAGCACAAGGGAACCAATAATATCAAAAGATCTTTTTATTACTTTCTGAACAGATAAAAAATACCCCTTTACAGTTAATTCATGGCCTCTTTGGAAAAACCTTTTCGGCTCTGCCAGAACTGCCCTGTTTTCTCCTGTTATTGTAAAGTTCATTTTATCTGTCTGTTCCATATCTTTATAAATTATGCTCTATGCAAACCTGTATCCAAGCCCGTGGATAGTTTGAATATAATCCGAAGATTTATTTTTTTCACCAAGTTTTTCACGTAGTCTTTTAACATGAACATCAACTGTTCTGTCGGTTACAAATGAATTTTTCCCCCATACCTTGGATAAGATCTCGTCTCTTGAGAAAACATAATCTCTTCGCGACGCAAGAAGATACAATATTTTAAACTGGGTAAATGTAAGGTCTATAAGTTTATCGCCTTTCCTGACTTCATGAGTGTCAAGGTTTATTACAACATCCTTAGCCTTTAATGTACGTTTTTCCTGTTTTGCAATACTGATTCTTCTGAGCAAAGCAGATACCTTAGCCGCAAGAACATCTGCGGGAAGAGATTCATCAAAACACTCGTCAACTCCCTGTTCAAGTAATGAAATCTGATCACGATAGTTTAGCTGATCAGCTCTTACAAAAACAACTGTCTTTCCGCTTAAATCATTTATCATTTTTACAAAGTAGTGAATATTGATTTTTCCGTACTTCCAGTCAGCAAGGACAGCATCTGCAGTACTGTTCTCAATCAGATCAACAGCTTCTTTTTCACTATCTGCATGGATAACCACAAAGTTATGATCCTGAAACGATTTTTCGAGATCGTGCCAGTTTGTGGTTTTGTGTTCAAGAAAAACAATAATCTTTGATTCCATACATGCACCCTGAACTTAATTTAAATTTAACTTGTTACATTTCCGTAACATTGCAACTTACATACCACAAGCACATAATGAGTATATCCAATTGTTTTATCAAGAGTTACGTTTATTTTGAAATTTTGTCAAAACAGAAATAATTGTGTCAATCGGAATATTTTTCCTATACATACACGGAACTTTTTGCAATATTGTAACATTTTTTACAAAATCAAACAAAATAAATCTTTTCACTAATTTTAACAATACTTATTTCAATAATCACTGTCAGCAAACTTGGAGGGAAGATATAAAGAAGCATTACAAATAGAGTAAAGCAAATCAAGGTTCGGATTTTCTAATTAAATTTTCCGAATTACCA
>QNDG01000185.1 GCA_003645915.1 Candidatus Zhuqueibacterota bacterium
AAATATCTCCGGAATTTCTGAAGAACTTAATGAAATTCAAAAATTGACTAATTCAATTATATCGCATTCTACTTCTGTTAAAGAAAAGATAGATGCAAAATTGCTTGTAGAAGAGAGTCAGAACACACTAAAACAAACAGCCTGTGAATTGAAGCGGATTAATTCTATTTCTTTTAAGAATATGGAAGAAGTAAAAGATCGCTCTACAAGTCTGAAACGTGAAATTGAAACCCTTATTGATAATATTGAGGTTAGTTCCAAATTTAAAGGCGGGTTCAGAAAAGTTTTAGAACTCTTTGAAATGATTCTTAATAATTTTGAAATACTGGGCATAAAAGGGGAAGATGCTAATGCCTCAGATATTGAACACCTTAAGAAGACTTACACTATGCAGAGTGAGCATGATATTCATAACAGCTATGTAAACGGAAATACTGATAATCAGACAATGGTCTGTATAGATAATTCTGAAGAAGGCGATAATATTGAATGGTTTTAACAGAATTGAGGTTTGTTAATTCCAATCTAAGCAATTTTAGGAGGATCAATGGCAGGATGCAAGATTAATAATAAAAATGGACGTATCACAGTTAATGGGGACCTGCTTATAAGCAGCGCAGCCGCTTTAAAAAAATCATTATCAAAAATGGAAAAAGATCAATCCTATGTCATTGATATTAGAGCGGTTGAAGATATTGATATTGCAGGGATGCAGCTGCTATGTGCAGCACATCTTTCATCCGGGGGTGAAAATATTACTCTTGCCCAGCCCCTTCCTGATGTTCTTAAGAAAAAAATTGAGTCCGCCGGATTCTTCAATTGTATAGGCTGCAACATCAACATTGAAAAAAGCTGTTTATGGAAAGGAGTATCTAAAAAGTGAGCAAGAAGATTATGACAGTTGATGATTCTGCAAGTATAAGGCAAATGGTAAAATTCACACTGGAAGATGCCGGTTATACTGTAATAGAAGCATGTGATGGTGAAAATGCACTTCAGGCATTAACTGGTTCAGGTGTACATATGATGCTTGTTGACCTGAACATGCCCAAACTGGATGGCATAAGTTTAATAAAAAAAGTACGAGCTATGAATGAATTTAAATTTATTCCGATCATCATGCTTACAACAGAATCACAAGCTGATAAAAAACAGGCAGGCAAAGAGGCTGGTGCAACAGGATGGATTGTAAAACCATTTAAACCAGAACAACTTTTAAAAGTAGTAAAGAAGGTACTAGGATGAGCACAAATGCATTAGAAAGAGGACGTGCTGCTTTTCTTGAAGAGGCCACGGATCTTCTTGAAGATTTGGAATCTTCATTGCTTGAACTTGAGGAAAATCCTTATGATACAGAACTGATCGGACGAATTTTCCGTGCAATACATACTATTAAAGGCTCGGGAGGTATGTTCGGGTTCACAAAAATTGAAACATTTACTCACGATATAGAAACCATTTTTGATAAAGTAAGAGGCGGCAAACTGAAAGTTACCCAAGGATTGATTGACAATACTTTATCTGCCTGTGATATAATCAGCCGTATGCTTGCACAGGCAGACAACGAAGTGGATACAGAGCTGCAGAGAGAAGCAGATGAAATACTGAAAGTATTTGCTGCCTATGCAGGAGGAACAGAGAAAAAAGAGGATATTACATCAGCTGAACAGGAGGATGTGATTCAGTTTGAAGCCTTGAGTGAGAAAACATTTCTTATCCGAATTGAACCGGACTTGGATATATTCGAAAATGGCACCAATCTGCTGCTTCTTCTTGATGAGCTCAGGGATATGGGCAGTGCAATAGTGGCAGTTCATACTGATAAAATTCCAAAGCTGAATAAAATCAATCCTGAAAAATGTTATCTCTACTGGGACGTACTGCTGTGTACAAAAAAGGGTGAAAATGACATAAGGGATGTATTCATTTTTGTAGAAGATGAATGCAAAATAGACATCAAGCTGCTTGATGCTGAAGGGCTTATTGATCCGGAATCTGCTTTCCCTGTTCTTTTTAGAATGATAAAAGAAGGTAAGGAAATCACTAGTAAAACAATTAAAAATATAACAAAAAGGAATGAGCAAATATCCCCTCCAATTAAGGACAGTGCCTCTGCTGAAAACGATGAAACAGGCCGGACTATATTACAAAGACAGGAAAGGAAAAGAAAGGAAAAAGACTTAGCTGTAACCAGCATTCGTGTGGCTGCTGAAAAACTGGACCAGTTAGTTAATCTGGTAGGCGAGTTGGTTATTGTTCAGGCCAGTTTAAGTCAGCGGGTCAATATAACACGTGACCTTGAATTGATGCCTATTGCTGAAGAAGTGGAGAGACTTACACATCACCTTAGGGATACGGCAATGAGTATCCGTATGATCCCAATCGGAACATTGTTCAGCAAGTTTAAACGACTGGTTCGAGATATATCGCGTAAACAAAAGAAAACAGTTGAGCTTAGGCTGGAAGGAACAGAAACAGAGTTGGACAAGAATGTTATCGAACAGCTCAACGACCCCTTAGTGCACTTAATCCGTAATGCTCTGGACCACGGAATTGAAACGGAAGCCCTCCGCATGATCGCACAGAAGCCCAAAAAAGGGACCATCACTTTATCCGCTTTTCAAGCTGGCGCGGATGTAGTAATTCAGGTAAAAGACGACGGTGCAGGTATTGATACAGAGAAAGTACGAAAAAAAGCGTTGGAAAAAGGATTAATTTCACCAAAGCAAGTCCTCACAGAAAAGGAACTATATTCACTTATCTTTGCCCCCGGTTTCTCGACAAATGAAAAAGTAACCAGCCTATCCGGACGCGGTGTAGGCATGGATGTAGTAAAGCGTAATGTGGAAGCCCTGCGGGGTAATATTGATATTGAAAGCAAGAAAAATAAAGGTACAACTATTAGCCTGAAACTTCCATTAACTTTAGGAATCATCGAGGGGCTTATAGTCCAGATTGCTGATGACAGCTTTGTCTTCCCTTTATCTGCAGTTGAAGAGTGCCTTGAACTTATCCGGGATGAAGGAGACAGTGAAAATAGCAACCGATTTCTTAATATCCGCGGTCACGCAGTTCCCTATATCAGGCTGCGTGAACAATTGAATATTAATGGAACACCCCCTGCTATTGAGGAAGTACTAATTACTAAAATCAACGGGCAGCGAGTGGGCTTTGCTGTTGACCATATCATCGGCAAACAGCAGATCGTAATCAAAACATTGGGCAATATGTACCGGAATGTAGAGGGATTATCAGGAGCAACTATTCTCGGGGATGGCACAGTCTCACTGATTTTAGATGTTCAGCGGCTGGTGAATAAAGTATTAGAAGATAAAAATAAAAAACTGGCGTTTTCATGTTTTGAGAATGAGGGATAAAGGATAATGGCATTCACATATTTTTTCCGAGATTTACACACACTTGAACTGGGAGTAAAAAATATGGCCCCGTTGGTGGCTGGACGAAGCAATGTAAAAATTTGGGATGCCGGCTGTGCAATGGGACAGGAACCTTATACTCTCGCTATCCTTTTTGCCGAAAACATGGGGAGATTTGCTTTTAAAAACCTTCAGATTTATGCAACAGATATTGATGAAAGCAACCTTTTTGAAAAAATAATTATCAATGGTGTCTATCCAGAGAAGGAGCTTAAGCGGATACCAAAAGATTTATTTGAAAAATATTTTAAACCAAATGGAAAAGCAGGACAATATCAGATTAATCATTTAATTAAAAACCGTGTCCGGTACCAAAGTCATGATTTGCTAACATTAGAACCGATTGGTGAAAATTTCAGTATGATTGTTTGTAAAAATGTTTTACTTCATTTGAAATACGAAGAGCGGATCAAAGTTATCAAAATGTTTCATAATTCACTGACTCCGGGAGGTTTTTTTATCACAGAACAGACACAGAGACTTCCCAAAGAAGCAGCTCATCTTTTTACACGGGTAACATCTGACGCTCAATTATTTAGAAAAGTATAATGAAAGTCATGAATTCAAGACTTGAACAAATTTTTTCAGAAGAATGGTCTGAAATTTTGGATATTTATAAAACCTTTGTGCAATCAATCGGATGTACAAATGTTTCTGAGAACCTTATTTTTTCATTAGTTGAAATCGGTGTCAGATTCGGAGAACGAATATCAAAATTGAGGATGTCGGGATTTATTGAAATTGGGTGCGGCCTGGCAATTCCTTCATTGACACTTTCCAAATTGGGCAAAGCAAATGGAACAGCAATTGATATTGACAATAAGCCTCTCATTTATGCCGAAGAGATCAGAAAAATAGTGAAGTGTGACCTCAAATTTCAATGTACGGACGTATTTGAGAAAAAACCTGTATTGCAAAAAGGAGAACTATTAGTCGCCGAGAAACCGGCGAGTTATAAAAACAATATTCTGGAAATGGAATATAAAATAAGAAATCATTGCACAATTGAGGGTTTTAATCTTGCATTGATACCATCATATTTGGGCACTGATACTATAGATTCATATTCTGACAGATGTGCGATGTATGCAAATAAATTTAAACAGACAGGGTTTAAAGTTGAAAATCAACAGATATTAGAAACGCTGCCGTTCAGGTGGTTAATTGCAGTAAGGTAGCTATTAACCGAGTTTAACCGGGATAAAATATAAAACGGTTAAGATAAAAATAAAAAACTGAATGAAAGAATATGAAAATTACAAACTTAACAACTGCGAGTAAAATATATACAAGCAATGTTTACCTTGTTACTGGTACATGGAATTCTCTTGATGATATTAACACACTTGTTGATGTCGGCAGAGATTCATTAGTAATTGAAAAAATAAATAATGCCAGAACCGGAGTAGCCAAGCCAAAGGTAGAGCAGGTAATTCTGACTCAT
>QNDG01000186.1 GCA_003645915.1 Candidatus Zhuqueibacterota bacterium
AATTAATTCAAGGTTTACTCTTTTTGATATGAACCAGAAGTTTATACGTACATTCAAACTTGCAAGAGGATTAATAAAGGCTGTTGATCCTAAGTATATTGGCTGGATTGGAGAAGATAAAATATTGATCTACAACAGAGAGAGCGGTTTATCGTCTTCTACAAAGGAAGATGAGAAGCTATTTCATATAATTGATATAAAACAAGAAAAAATACTGGAATCTTTTGGAAGAGCAGAGGATATATGTGACCTTAAAAATTCATTCTTAAGAAAAACACAAGTGGGTATTGAAAATCTTAGATTAATTATTATCAATAGTGATTCAGTTCTGATTGTTCCAGAGTTTTATTTTGGCGATTTGTATCTTTTTCATAAGGGAAGATCGATCTGGAGATTGAATCGAATAAAAGGAGTAAATCCCGGACAAAAACCATACAAGATTTACGGGATATGGAAGCCTGGTGATAAACGCGGGAAATATATTATGACAATGAATTTTGAAGGTGGTCAAAAATATTTATATTTACCTAGACACGTTACCATAGGATTTTTCCGTTTAAGTAATGGATGCTATGTTCATTTATTGTTTGAGCCGGTTAAAAATAAGAAATATTATGGGGTACAGTTGTTTGATCCGAAATTGAATTATCTCGGATAATGCAAAATTAAGGATAAAACAGCTCCGGAAGATGTTTTTATTCAGGAAGTATTATCTGTTGATTATGATGACAGAATATATGCATTATCTCTTGAGAAAGGATTTCCATGCATCAGGGTTTTGAGGTTAGAGTACAGATGTGATAATAAATAATTAAGAAAAGACTCGGCAGATTATTTTTTATAACTAAAAATAGAAGAGGCAACATTGGGCAGGCGATCTGGTTTAATGTTATTTGCGAATTCAACTACCAAATGCGACAGCATAGTGAAATAAGATTGATAAAAACTGAAAAATCCATAAATAATAGAAAATTATATATGATTAAGATATAACCAAAATTAAAATAACGCCCTAATTCCTGTCAGTGTAAAAATTTCATTACAAATCTGAATTGTCTTTTACTCCAGCCCCAGTGCTTTTACAGGATTTGTCCTTGCTGCACGGGCAGCAGGGTAGAGTCCTGATATAAGACTGATTAAAACTGCAAATACCATGGCTCCTGTAATAAATTGATGAATACTATGGATTAGTTAAGGATATGAGGTGAAATGATATAAATATCCAGATTTATTACTTCCCACAAACATTTGCGAAGTAAAAATAATAAAAAAATACTTGACAAATGGTAAATTTTATTTATCTTAGAAGAGGTAATGATTACATTATGGTACTTAAGTAAATAATGCACCCGTATTAAAATCTATATCAAATCTCCATCCAAAGGGGAAGAGGTAACATTGGCCATGGAGGGCTGTTTTAATGTTATCTGAAAATATCAGAAGTTTAAGAAATCCAAACCTCAAATTCAGGGGGAATTTGTGAAAAGCGTGAGAGAGGCAACAAATTTTCTTAGAGCATTGTAAATTATAAATTAATATTTATTATTAAGCGGAAACTCCGCTTAATATCCGGCCGGAAAATTTGTACGAGAGGAGGTGATAGAATGAAACTTACAAATAAATTCCAAAAAATTGCAGCGTCCTTTTCATTGCTTTTTTTCCTTAACCTGTTTGTCTTTATTCAATCTGCTCATACAACGCGATATACATGTCATGCAAATGTTCACTGTACAAAGGGTTCATTTGGCTATTTTCAGTGTTTTGGAACAGGTAATAGTTGTAAATCTGGTAGTGAAAATGGGGGCTGGGTGGAATGTAATAATCAAAGAATAGAATGCAGGTCATTTTAAATCCAAATGCTGAACGCTTTCAAGCTTGAAAAATAAAATCAATGAAGCGTTCAGCATAGTATTAATTTAATCATATGCAATTATGGGGCAAAACTTAGATGATTAGAAAACTGGTAGTTTTTGTGCTGATAATTATTGTGATTTTCGTTGTTTCATGCATAAGTGATAGAAGAGTGAATGTAGTAAAAATAACAAAACCAATAAAAAGTTTTGACAGTATTGGCAACAAAATATTTTTTGGGAAAATAACATCTATTATTAATTGTGGTGATACACTTTATTTAAATGATGCAAGTAATAATAATGTACTGCAGGTATTTATTGAAAAAGACACTACACTACGGTTAATTCGTACATTCGGACGTACAGGAGCAGGCCCGGGTGAGTTTAGGGAAAATTGGATGATTTATATTAACAATGGAAGATTGTATGTTGAAAATATAAATGTTATTCATGTTTTCTTACTTCAAGGTAAGTTCTTAAAAATCATAAGGTTCCCCGGTTCAGCATCATTCCTGGAACAGTTTGTTGTTGATAACAGAGAACATATATATAAGACACGAACTTCAGAAAGTGATTATTGTATTGCTCATTATGACAATAATGGTAATTTTGTTTCAGAATTCGGTGAACTTATTCCATGGGAATATAAAGAAAGGAAGCTCTCCTCAAATCACAGGCATTTGGTTATGTCAGATAATGAGGAAATAATAAGCGTATCTGTTGAACGCGCACAAGTAGATAAATTTACAAGAAAGGGTAGAATAATTTCAACGTTGAAACTGGAAAATAAATTTGATATACTTAAAAATACTCTTGATATTCAAAAGAAAGTATATGAAAAAGATAGGGAAAAAGGCGTGAAATATGTATCGTTTATAAATATTAGTTATATAAACAAGTTCGGCAATCAATTGTATATTTTGTTTGCCGGGTATGATTTTAAAAGATTTAATAAATTTTCTGATATAGAATTGCATTATTATCTTCTTGCTGTTGATATTTCCGGTGAATCATGTAAATTGACAAATATATATAGTTTTCCAAAACATGATTTTTATTCCAGTGCATTCTGTATTCTTAAAAACGATTTGTTGTTAACTTATAACTATGATACTGGAAGTATAGAGATTTATAAAATACCGGGGCTTGTAGAATGAGAAGAAAAAATATAATTATTGCATTATGTTTTTTATGTCTATCAATATTAACAACTCTTAATTTGTTAAGGCATGTAAATAAAATACAAAAACTCAGTACAAATTATGATGAAATTAAATTAAAATATGATAAGATGATAGGCAGTATAATTGGTCGTAAGATAACAAGTTTGCAAAAAGTGATTGATTCAAATCCAGCTATAAGGAAAAAGTACATTATTGGGTTGTGTACAGGAAATGACTGTTCAGCTTGTGACAGGATTTTCTATAAGATACTTAAGGATATAATAAAAGCGAATAAAGAATTATCTTTATATGTTATCATGACAAACCGTGATGCAAGAGAAGATATTGAAATGTTTGAATTTAACTATCCTGAAATGATTTTCCCTGATCCATATCAGTATGTACGAAAGGAGTTAAATTTTATAGCTAGACCGAGCATTGTAGTAATAGATTCACTCTTTAAAGTAAATGCTGCATATATTATAGATGTCAGATTAATAAATGATGATAAATATAATATTATAGTGAAGGAAATAGTTGGGTAGCATTTTTCAAAAATTAAATTGATACCAGTTTGATGAGTTGATCCTATCTTGTCATTGAAGACAAATAACAATAAACTACTTGACAAGTAGCAAAATTAATTATACTTTCCGAAAGAGATTGATTATATTGTGGTACTTAAGTAAATAATACATCCATATTAAAATACACATTCAATTTACATCCAAAGGGGAAGAGGTAACATTAGCCATGGAGGGCTGTTTTAATGTTATCTGAAAATTTCAGAAATTTAAAAATCCGAACCTCAAATTCAGGGGGGATTTGTGAAGAGCGTGAGAGTGGTTAGGATTGTCAAACGTACTTTCCTGATTTTCCTCTGGAATAAATTTACACGGCAGACATGTCCTGATATTAAATACCCGGACTGTCTGCCGTTATGAGAGTAAAATATAAATAATATTTACTTTACAACATCAATTATTTTAAGTATTTATCAAACCACATCAGCATGCGGTAAAGAACATCAATCCTGTGCTGTTTTTCTCTGAAACCGTGGTTTTCTCTCGGATACCTGACAAAACGGGTCTCAACTCCGTATCTTTTAAGTCCCCGGTAAAACTGGCTGCACTGGGCTATGGGGTCAATAACATCGTTTTCTCCGCATAAAATCAAGGTGGGAGTTTTAACGTTTTTCACATAGGTTATTGGAGACATACGGATAAAATCATCAAGATTCTCGTACGGATTGCCAAGATACCAGGTGTCATACGAATTAATACCAGGTGTCTCTGAACCGTATTCAACTGCAAGATCAATAACAGGCGCTCCTGATACAGCTGCTTTAAAAATGTTTGTCTGTGTTACTGCCCACGCGCTCATGTACCCGCCGTAAGACCAGCCGCCGATACCCAACTTTTCTTTATCTGCAATGCCTTTTGAAACAATATAGTCAGCTCCTGCAATAACATCTTTAAAATCTATTCCACCCCAATCCTTTTTAATTATAGCCATAAAATCGTACCCGTACCCTGAAGATCCCCGGATATTGGGACACAGTACAACAAAACCCTTTTTAGCGAGAACCTGAGCCCAGGAATCAAGCCTTCTTGCAAAACGCCCGGACGGGCCTCCGTGTACATTTATAACAGCAGGGTAAGAAGTACTGGGTTTAAATCCTGCAGGTTTATAAAGAGATGCTTCTATCATTTTTCCGTCAAAACTTTTATATCTTATTATTTCAGGTTCAACCAGATTTAGTGTGTACCATGCAGTATTAAAACTACTTATTTTTCTGCACGATTTAAAATCCCCGGAAAAGTAAATTTCGGATGCTTTTGTAAAATCACTCCCTGTAAACAGT
>QNDG01000187.1 GCA_003645915.1 Candidatus Zhuqueibacterota bacterium
AATGCCTGTGGGACGTATAGAATATCTGCATCTCGGGCCGATGACTTTTGAAGAATTTCTTTTGGCAACAGAAGAGAGCCTGCTGGAGTATATTTATGATTTTGATTTCAACAAAAACATTCCCGGCACTGCACATGCCAGGTTACTGGAAAGACAGCGGGAATTTTTGTTTGTGGGCGGTATGCCCGAAGCAGTGCTGAGGTTTGTTGAAACCAAATCATTAAAAGAGGCCGAAAGTGTTCACCAGTCTATCATTGAAACTTATAAAGATGATTTTTCAAAATATGTAAGGCAAAGCCAGTTAATGAGGTTACATCGTGTTTTTAATTATGTGCCGGCTTCTGTAGGAAGAAAAATTAAATACAGTAATATTTCCGGAGAAGAAAAATCCCGCGAACTGAAAACAGCAATTGATATGCTTACAAAAGCAGGGCTTGTTACACCGGTTTATCATTCCTCCTGTTCAGGAATACCTCTGTCCGCTCAGGTAAACTATAACATATATAAATTATTATTTGTTGATGTGGGTCTGATGAACCGGATCTGCGGCCTTGATTGGCTTGCCCTGGGTTCCATGGATGACAGAAATTTAGTAAATGAGGGTTCTATTGCAGAGCAGTTTATAGGGCAGCATCTTCTCTATATGATTTCTGAACAGAAAACTCCAAAACTACATTACTGGTTACGTGAAAAAAAGACCAGCAATGCTGAAGTGGATTATGTTCTTTCAAGGGGGAAAATGATTTTTCCTGTGGAAGTCAAGGCAGGGAAAAGCGGCTCATTAAAATCTCTTTTCCAGTTTGCTCATGATAAAAATGCGGAGATCGCTGTCCGGTTTGATTTGAATTTGCCTTCTGTTCAGAGAATATCTATTAAACTTCCTCAACATCATAAATCTGAAGATGTTTCGCTGACATTAATTTCTCTTCCGCTTTATATGGTGGGGCAGTTGAATAGTATCATTGAAGAATTCAGGAGAAAGAAAGACAGTTGAAAGTAAAAAGGATAAGGGACAAGACAAAAAGACAAATGTCCCGTCCTGAAAAAAGTTGACAGTTTTAAGCGCACAAATGTGCTGTTTCCGGTGTTTGAAAATCAATGCTCATATGTTTTCTTTCCGTATTGTAAGTGTAAATAGAATCCCTCATGAAATCCGGCAATGGTTGTGAGATGTGGTAAGGCTTAGGTTTGAGTGTTGCCGGATTAAATCCACTTGAAATTTACACAAATTTAATCCATACCCATACTATCCCATTTCAGCACATATTATACTATGCTGTCCCATAAAAGCCCTGCTCATCCCCAACCGAATTAAACCAGACGGCTGCGGGGGGGGGTAATTGCACTCATACTCATCTTTTTGAAAATGAATACGGACTTTTTTGATCAAAGTCAACTATTTTTTCTTTTAGCGACAATTAAAATTCCCGTATTAATTGTTGTTGATGATACATCTTAAATTGGTTGTTTTAATAATCCTTTGCTATTTTTTTAGATTGTTCAAGACGATAGCTTTTTAGGTTCAGTTCCAAAATTACACTGTGATGAACCAGACAGTCAATTGCTGCTGCATTTGTCATTGGATATTTGAAAATATTATCCAGTTGTGAAAAAGCGCTTTTTTTAGTCTATTCCGGGTGTGATTCGTTCAGACTGAATAAATGCCGTCTAAAAACAGACTTTTTCAATAGTGGCTTGACAGCATAATCCGGACTAATTTCACAGAAAAAAATCTTGCAATTCTATATAAGAATATATATTTTGTAATTACATCAAACTAACATTTCTGGAGATAAAACTTGAAACCCCGATATTTTTTACTAATAATGATTCTGTTCTGTGTTAATCTGTTTGCATTTCAGGATACATTTGAAAAACAAGTTATTAAATGGCCGGATAATGTATATACAGAAAAGAAAAAGATGTTTGTTGGATTTAGAAAAGTTATAGATTTTATTGTTGATGATTTTAACAGAGACGGGATTCAGGACGTAGCCATTATGAGATTAGACAGAAATATTCCGTTTTGTGTTTCTGTTATAAATACAAATGATTATAAATATGTTTTTGAACAGTTACAACTTCAATCACCTGAAAAATATCTGGAATCTGGTGGCAAGCCTTATTTTACTGCACTAAAAGGTCATCCTGTATATAAATATATAATTTTTAGAAATGAGAACGGATATCTTGTGATAGATCTTTTTGATTACCGTTTAAAACAAGTTAATACTATTAAAACAAGCATTAATTTGCCGTTAAATTTAAATAAAAAGAGTGTGGTAGTTCTTTCATTTGTGTTTATTGGTGACTGGAATAGAGATTTTGTTCCTGATTTGATTTTTGGTTTAAGTGCAGGAAAGATTGCTAAGCCTCGTGCTGTTTTTTGTTATGATCTTATAACAGGCAAGAAGATTTTTCGGTATGATATTGCCCCTATGTTAGGCAATAGTAGTTTAATTGATTTGAATCAGGATGGGTTATCTGAAATTTTATTTTCAACAAATGGTGCCTCAGACGGGGACTATTTTGGGCCTTTTGCAAGAGACAGTAGTTATCTTGCCATTTTAAAAAATGATTTATCAAATAAAATTCTTTGGAGATTTGGCGGGGAATCATCATATCTCAGATATGAAATATACGATATAACTGGAGACGGGTTCTCTGATATTATAGCATATGGTTTTTCAGTTATTGATAAAGAAAAAAATCCGAGCAAAATTGTTTTAATTGATGGAAGAACCCAGGAAATAATTGCCAGTTACATGGACGATATTGATATATTAGATATTGAGATTGTTAATAACGGGCCAGGCAAAATTCCGAGTATATGGATTTTAGATAGAAATAGAAAAATAGTTGCTCTTGAATTTGACAGGATACCGGGTAAATTCAGATATGATAAAGAAATTGATGCAAAAGGAATTTATAAACTTGTCCAGCGAGATGATATCAATGGAGATGGAATTCCTGAAATGTTTTTTCTTAACAGGTTTGTACATTCTTTGGATATTGTTAATAATGAAGCACGTCTTCTCGGCAGGATTTTAATATCTGAGAATTCTTTTAATGCCAAACTTGAGGTGCTGAATACGTCCACAAACAAAGAGCGGCATTATTTTCTTTTGTGTTATGCTCCACAGGGAAATCAGTTTTATAAGATATACCTGCCTGTAAATAAGATTTTTCCTGAAACAGGTGTGCTTTTTAAAAATAAATCTTTATTACTACTAATTATGTTTTTTATCTGCATTATAGCATTGTCAATATTTACCTGGACTAAAAGGCGCAACCAGTTTCTGAGTAATGTTGTAAAATCGGAGAAGATTGGATTTCTTCTTGTTGATAATAAATTACGGGTACGTGCATATAATCAGACTTTTCTTGAATTACTGCAGATTAAAAAAAATAAGATACATAAAAGAAATCTTGATGATTTGCTTGCTGATAGAGCTTCATCTTTAAAATCTGCACTTAATCTTTTTATATTAGGCGTTCGTGATTATTATTTCAATGAAATTCATATGAACATACAAGGCCAAATGCGTGATGTGGCAATGGAATTTTTCCGGTGCCATCGTAATAAGAAAACAACCTGGATTGGAATGCTTTTTATTGATATCTCAGAAGCAACTCAGACTGAACGGCTAAAAGCATGGGGCGCATTAGCTCAGCGTATGGTTCACAAGACCAAAACACCTCTTGGAACTATTATGCTCTCTTTACAGCGGCTGCACAAAACATACAGTAAAAATATGCCTGAAAAAATAGCTGAGCTGGATACTTATCTGAATCCTGCGTTACAGGAAGTAAGAAGAGTCAGGGATCAGGTTAACATGTTTGTTAAATTTGCCAATATAAATAATGCTGAAAAAGTAAACAGGGATTTAAACCATGTAATAAATGGTTTATTAGAAAATTATAAAAGACATGCGCCTGAAGGTGTAAAATGGAAATTGGAATTGGAAGAAACCCCCCTGCCTGTTAGAGTTGATGAAGAACAGTTAACAGAAGCTGTTATTAATATTCTTGATAATGCTGTAACTGCAGTAAAAGGAAAAGGTGATATAGAAATCTCTGTTAACCGGGAAACTCATCCTTTGCACGATTATGGTAATGTTGATTGTGCGAGTATTGAGATTATTGATAATGGTGTTGGTATGGACAGAGGTAAAATTGAAAAGTTATTTACACCTGGATATACAACCTCAGATCACGGGTCAGGAATGGGAATGGTTATTGCAAAAAGCATTATTGAGATGCATGAAGGAGAAATATTTATTGATAGTACTGAAAATCTTGGCACTACAGTTTATATTCGTCTTCCACTTGTAAAATAATATGATATTAATGTTGTAAAGGTCGATTTTATTCAAGTTTATATGAATGTATTTTTAAAGTCAGGTCTGTTTGGTTAAGATTAAAATAAAGAATACTGTAATATTTTAATTGCATCAGGCAACCTGAGTCAGCTATAACAGATGCCTGTTTTGGTGAATATGGATATTTTGGAATTTGTATGGTTCAATTGATTGCAACATTTGTTGAGGAATTGTATTATTATATACGATGCAGAATTTAGCAATTTATTGTATTAAAGAGTGTACAGTTGTTGCAGAGTTAAGACAATATTATTTGAGCCAATATTATGTTATTATTTATTAAGTGTATTGTTAACAAGTAGTTGTGCCTGTTTTACAGATTTTGGCATGGAATTTGTATAATTTAAGAATATCCGTCTGATTTATGTGAAAGCATTAAATGTATTTAATTTTTATTAACTATGAAAAATATAGGATAATTTTGATATTAAAGAAATTGGAAAATGAATTCTAAAAGCAAAATATTAATTGCAGAAGATGATTCGGCTTTTGCAGG
>QNDG01000188.1 GCA_003645915.1 Candidatus Zhuqueibacterota bacterium
GGATTAAGTGAAATCTGAGTATATGTTTTATATCTGAAAGTTGGATTAAGGAGACAGTGTTTTCTTTTTCTATAATAATCCCGATTCTGATTATCATAGTCTTTTCTTAAAGAAAATCGGGATTAAGATTAAGGCGTGAAGTTCCTTATATCCGAGAGTTTCATTAAGAGGCAGTAATTTCTTTCAGATTAATAATCCCGATTCTGATTATTATAGTTTTTTCTTAAAGAGAATCGGGACTTGAATTAAATGCAATTTTCAAAGGTTCTATCATAATACTCTGTTTTTATTTGTACGCTGTCCCGATTCTGATTATCATATTTATTACTGAAAGAAAATCGGGATTAATTGTAAAAGATGAAATCAAAAATTGATGTTCGGAGAGAAAAGGGCAGACACCCAGGTCTGCCCCTACAGCGGTCGTTCGTTTTTTAACATTTTTTTAACGGAAATTTTCAGATGCCGGCAAAACACCTCCGCCATATACCTTTATACCTCTATACCCGTTTTTTGTTTTTTTCTTTTTTCTTTGCGTCCGTTGCGAGCGTTGCGAGAAATAATAAGATTTCTAAAATCGCTTTTGTTCCTTCGAAATGGCGGGTTGGTATCCACTGTCCGTCAAAAGCCGGATTCCTGATAAAAGATTTCGGACACAATTTTTACTTATAACCGGCAATTATTTCCATATTCAGAAAAACTAACAAAAAATCAACATATCTGTCGGATTTAAATAAAACTTACCCCTGTTTTTATCAGAGGAAGACCGATTTTGTAAATAATTGCTGTTTTTGTTTATTTTCTGCATGCAAACTAAAGAAAAATAAAAACTTGTCGATAAAAAACATGGGTTGTTTTAATGTAGATGCAGAGAATTTCAGGAAAAACAAGGAATTATAAGATGTTCCATAATGATATATGTATAACTTGCAATATGAAATGAATTTTTAAATGAAATGTAATTTTAAATAACATACTTGAAAATTAAGGGGAAAAGGCAGTTTACAAGGCTGAAAAACGGTTATATTTCAGATTTAAATTATTGCAGAAACCTGGTATAAATTTTGCAAAGTTAATTATACGATAGTTAGAAAGAAGGGATAAATCAATTTAATGATAACTGCGGAGTTTTTGTGGTAAAAAAAATACTTATTTTTATACTTATTTATGCTTCTTCAGTTTTTTCTCAGGTACAGTGGGATAAAAACGGTATAAAAGGTGCATCCGCAGTTTCATCTCAACTGAATTTAAGCAGTGTCAGCACTGATGCAGGCGGAGTATTTTTTGCTTATGAAAATAATCCTCAGGGTGATGCTGATATTTATGTGCAGTATGTAGATGGTGCAGGAAACACAAAGTGGGGTACAAGCGGTGTAGTGGTTGCAACTGCTGCAGGCAATCAGAAGAGGCCTTCTGTTGCATTGGATGGTTCAGGCGGAGTTTATGTAGCGTGGGAAGATGAAGTTTCAGAAGATATTTATATTCAGCATCTGGATTCCCAGGGCAATGAACTTTGGACAAAAGGCGGAATCAGAGCATGCAGTGCTTCAGGGCTGCAGTCCAGGGTTAAAGCAGTGTCTGATGAAAACGGAGGGGTGATACTGGTCTGGGTTGATGAAAGATCCGGCTCAGGTACTGATATTTATGCTCAGAGAATTAACAGCAGCGGGAATGTTTTATGGCATACAGACGGTGTCGCTGTTTGCACTGAATCAGGTAATCAATCCTCCCATGTTATCAAGCCGGACGGTGCCGGAGGAGTTTATGTAGCATGGCAGGATTACAGGAACGGATATACAAATATAGATATTTATGTTCAGCATATAAACAGTTCAGGACTTTCACTTTTTGGTACTCAGGGTCTTGCTGTTGTAACTTCATCCAATAATCAACAGAAACCTGATATAGATGTTTTTAACGGGTATCTGTTTATCAGCTGGCAGGACTACAGATCAGGTACAAACAATGATATTTATGCGCAGAAAATTGATAACAGCGGTAATATATTGTGGGGAACCAATGGTTATCCTGTATGCACTTCAGGCGGGCATCAGACGAACAGCAGAATTGTAAGCGACGGTCTGGGCGGAGCAATTATTGTCTGGGATGATAACAGAACAGGTTATGATATTTACGGTCAGAGAATTTCGTCGGAAGGGTTGCCTGTATGGGAGCCCAATGGTATGGCAGTAAACAGTTCCGAAGGGTACCAATACACAACAAAACTGGTTTCAGACGGAGCAAACGGCGCATTTGTTGTGTGGAACGATGACCGTTCTTCACCTTCTGATCCAAACCTTATGGCACAGCATATTAAAAGCGACGGTACTCTGCTTTTTGATGTTCAGGGACTTTCTGTTGCAGATACAACCGGTTATCAGGATGGTCACGAAATAGTATCCGACGGCTCGGGCGGATTTTTTGCAGTATGGCGGGATGCAAGAGACGGAAACAGCGATGTTTATATCCAGCATATAAGTGATGCAATTGTTATAACATCTCCTGTAAGTAACGAACTCTGGGCCGGAGATGTTGAGCATACAATTAACTGGGATATTAAACCTGAATCTGTAATTTTTGATCATTATGTTATAAAAGCTTCAGTTTCTCCTGGAGACGGTTATCCTGTAACTGTGGTGGATAATGTTTCAAAAGAGCAGACATCCGTAAACTGGACTCCACTTACAGTAAGCAGCAGTACTGTAAGACTTCGTATTGACTGTGTTCTTCAGGACGGTACAACAACAGCGTCGTTTTATTCAGATCTTTTCAGAATTGATTCGGAACCTCCGGCAGTATTTCATCTTCTTGAGCCTGCTGATAATACAAGCACAATCTTAAACGTTACCTTTAAATGGGAATCAACAACAGACGCTTTGTCAGGTCTGGATCATTATGAACTGTGGCTTAACAATTCGGTTTATACTGACACTCTGCATTCAACATCTGTAAATCTTGATCTAAGTGAAGGAGATTATGTCTGGTCAATAAAAGCTGTAGATAAGGCAGGTGTTGTGAGAGAGTCATCCGAGTCCTGGAACCTTTCCACCAGCAGAGATACGGATCCTCCTACGGTTTTTCACCTTCAGTCTCCGGCAAATAACTCGTGGACAAAAGAGGAGTATCCGGTTTTTGAATGGTCAGGTTCAACAGATGCGGGAAGCGGCCTTAAAAAATACATGTTTTATTTTGACGGACAACTCATGAGGGATAATATTGTTCCCACTCAGCATACAGTTACAGATGTGCTGGTTACTCCCGGTTCTCACTCATGGTATGTTGTTGCTGTTGATTCTGTCGGAAACAGCATGGAGTCCGAAGAGATAAATACATTTTCAATGGATAACGTACAACCAAAAGTTTTCTCAATAATCGGGCCGGCAGACGGGACCTGGTCATCCACGGCAACTCCGGAATTTTCGTGGCAGGCAGTCAGTGATACTGGAGTGGGTTTGGCTCGTGTTCAACTTTGGGTTGATGATCAGCTTCTGATTGATAATATTAATCCGTCAGGAACATCGCTTGTCCCGGGTTCAACGTACGCACTTTCCGAGGGAGCACATCAGTGGTATATGACTGCTGTGGATTCTCTGGGCAATACAAGAAACTCAACCGAAACTTTTACAGTAAATATTGATATATCCCGTCCCAATCTTTTTAATCTTGTTACACCGGAAGACAGTAGTTACGTGTTAAATACAAAACCTTCGTTTGAATGGGAACCTGCACACGATGATATTTCAGGTATAAGTTATTACAAGTTTTATATTGATGAGACACTGATAGCAGATAATCTGACAGGTCTTACTTTTATACCTGATAATGATTTGACAGAGGGTGTTCATCAGTGGAAAGTAAAGGCCTTTGACCTTGCCGGAAATTCCAAAATAAGCACAAGATTCTGTTTTACTCTGGATGTAACTCCTCCTGAGGAGTTTTCACTTATATCACCTGCACAGTCAGGCGTTCTGCATGTTCAGAAGCCGGAGTTCAAATGGAACAGTACAAATGACCTTGTATCAGGGTTCAGATCATATACATTTGTGGTAAACGGTGTTACTACTGTAGAAAATATTGCAAGACTTGATACTTCAATAATCCTTGAGCATATATTTGAAAACGGCAGTTATACATGGCATGTAACTGCATATGACAGCGCAGGCAATTCGTTCAACACACCTGAGCAGAGTTTTACAATTGACTGCAATCCACCTGATCTGGCATCTTCTGCAAATGTGGAAGCAGTTGAAGATCAGGCATTTTCCTATACTTTACAGACTCACGATCCGGACGGTGATGATGTTGAAGTGACATTTACGGCTGTACCGTCATGGCTTTCAAGAAATAATTTTACATTTTCCGGAACTCCCGGTGAATTTACTCAGGATACGGTAATTACTTTCACTCTTTTTGACGGAATCTATACTGTTCCCAAAAGCGTTACAATTAATGTTGTTCATGTTAATGATCCTCCGGTTTTAACAAGTGCGGATCATGCAGACGCTGTGGAAGATCAGCCGTTTTCGTACACTGCGACAGCCACTGATGCGGAGAACGATGATCTTGTTTTTACATATCCGGTTCTGCCCAAATGGCTTTCTGCGGCAGGGACAAAAGTATCAGGCACTCCCCGGGAAGGAGATACAGACACATGTTTTGTTGTGATTGTTTCAGACGGAACAGATACAGACACGTTAAAAATCAGTGTGACTGTAACTCCTGTAAATGATCCTCCTGAAATAGTATCTGCTGATACTGTCACAGCAACAGAGGGCAGTGTGTTCCGGTATAAGGCGCAGGTGGAAGACCCTGACAGTAAGAATGTAATTGTGAAGTATCTGAATCTGCCCAAATGGCTGAAATTATCAGGACCGGAATTA
>QNDG01000189.1 GCA_003645915.1 Candidatus Zhuqueibacterota bacterium
ATTGAAACACCCATCTCCTTTGCAAGAGCCCTGTCAATTTTTTTAATTGTATTTGAAAATACTTCAGGATCTTTTAATAGTTTAAACTCCAAAAGAGCAGTACTTTTTATAAGATTTCTCGCCTGCTCAGGCTTTTCAATACCCGGCAGTTCTACAAGAATTCTTCTTGAACCCATTTTTGTAATTGAAGGCTCTGAAACGCCGAACTGGTCAATACGGTTTGTAAGAATCTGCATTGAACGGGTTATTGCCTTTTTACCCTCTTTATCCAGAAAGGAGAGAATTTTTCCGTCTGATTCTCCTCTCTGCCCCCAATATTTATTTAGAGGGACATTATGTTCTTTAAATTTTCTTTCAAGTATTGTAAGAAAATCTTCAGTACTTATATTCAACTCTTTTCTTACTTCATTCAAAATTGTTTCAAACTGCGGGTCTTTGTTTTTGGCCAACTGTTCAACAAGATATGGGAAATCGACTTCGAGAGTAAGATGCATACCGCCTTTTAAATCAAGGCCTAAGCGTATTGCTCTGTGCTGTATAGATGCCAGCTTGCCCTTGTTCTCAAGTTTTTCTCTTTCTTTTTGTGAAAGAGTGTTAAACCGATATGTAGGCCAAAGCGCATAAATTGCCCACAAAAGAAGCAGGATAATTACAATCCATTTAGTGTTATTTTTTCCCATCATTCAAATCTCCTAAAAGGTCATAAGAAAATTCATACAATAAAACAATTAAAATGATAACTATCAGAACGTACAAACTTAAATATACTTTAAATCAATTTGTTATGCAAGTTTTTTCTTATCAGTAACATTTGTGTTTTTATTCCATAAATCACACTACATCTATCCCGCATATCCCACACCGATTATTGACTCAACTTTTAGCCTGTCCGGCAGACCCAGAACCATTTTGACAAAATTTTCGGCACTTGTTTTATCATCATGCATTCTGTTGCGTATCTGCACCCAGCAGGAACCCAACCCTATTGACTCTGCTGTAAGCTGTGCTATGATTGATGCTATAGAACAATCTTCAACCCACACATCGGATTTTTCAGGATCACCACAAATAACAATACATAAACGCGCTCCTTTTAAAAATTCCGAACCGCTCTTTTTGCTTAATGAAAGTTCCCGGGCAATATCAGGAGAAGTTGAGAAATAAAATTCCCACGGTTTGATATTCCTCGAACTCGGAGAAAGAAGCATTGCCTCTTTTATTATCTCAATTTTTTCTTTCTCAACTTCTCTTTCGGAGAACTCTCTTATGCTTTTACGTACTTTTAAAAGTTCAATAAAATGATTTTTATTTTCCATAACATGCCAACAGAAAATTTCCCTGTGAATCGTTTTTTGTTAACTTAATATATCCGGTCTGCAGACAACTACAAGATATTAATTAACTTCGACTATTTAATGGGCGGTACAATCTTTAATGCATCCGATGCAGTATCAGACATCTCGCCTTCAATATCAATTCTGGTAACATTTCCAAGATCCGTTCCCAGAAATCTCTCTCCTATCTCCCGAAACTGGTGGGGGATATCACTCACAAAAAATTTATGCTGTACACTACCATTTTCTTCTCTTTCGAGATTCAAAAGACTAAGCCTTCTCGCAACAAGTTTTGCTGTTTCTTCGGCAGAATCAATTATTGTTACATCAGGGCCAAGCACTTCTGCAATAATTTTTTTTAAAAGAGGATAATGAGTACAACCGAGGATTAAAGTATCAATGCCTTTTTCTTTCAGGGGATCAAGGTATATCCTTGCAATGCTTCGGGTTATTTCATTATCAAGCCATCCTTCTTCTGCAAGGGGCACAAAAAGAGGACATGCCTGTGGAAAAACCTGTATATCAGCTGATATTTTTGCAAGTTTGGTTTCATATGCTCTGCTGGAAACAGTACCTCTTGTTCCGATAACTCCGATTTTCCCGTTTTTTGTAGCCTTTGCCGCAGCTTTCACTCCGGGCTCAACAACACCCAGAATCGGCAGATGAAATATCTGGTTAAGTTCGTCAAGTGCTATTGATGATACTGTATGGCATGCAGCAATTACAAGTTTTACGTTTTTCCCAAGAAGGAACAGAATATCCTGAAGTCCGAACTTTTTTACAACATCAGGAGATTTGGAACCGTAAGGCACCCGTGCAGTATCTCCGAAATACACAATACTTTCATTGGGAAGATGGTTAAATAATTCATGCACAACTGTCAACCCGCCGATTCCCGAATCAAAAACTCCGATTGGTCTGTTATCACCCATCTGTCAGTCAATTCCCTTTTCATATTTTGTTTTAAATTTTTTAATACTTTCATAAAGTGCAATTGCAATTTTTCTTCTGAAAGATTTTGTTCTTAAAAGTCTTTCTTCGTATTTGTTCGATAAAAACGCAGTTTCAACAAGGATTCTCGGCATTGCAGCTCCTATCAGGACATAAAATCCTGCTTGATAAACTCCTTTTCCCCACATTGGTATTTTTGTGTACTTGCCAAGTTCTTTGTTTACAATCTGAGCAAGATCCATACTCTCTTTCTGGTAAGAGCTGTTTGCTATTGCATTTAAAATATGTGCTGCATCACCGAAATTTTTATATGTTTCAGGGGAATCCTCAAATTGTATAACAGAGTTTTCCTTTTCTGCAACCTGCAGAGCCTGCTCGCTCTTTCCGTGTCCCAAAACCCATGTGGAAAACCCTCTTGCCTTCCGGTTGGGACTTGCATTGGCATGAATACTGATAAACAGTTTCCCGTTGTTTTTGTTCGCAAATTGGGTTCTGTCTCTGAGTCCCATAAATTTATCGGAATTTCTTGTTAAAAGCACTTTAACCTTTAAATTTTTCTCAAGAAGAGATTTAAGCTTTTTTGCAATATCAAGAGTTATCTCTTTTTCCGTTATTCCTGTCTGCCCAATACATCCCGGTTGTCTTCCGCCATGGCCAGGATCAATAACAATTGTATCTATAAGCCATTTCTTTTTTCTTCCGTCTAAAACAGTACTGGCGATATTAACTGCTTCCTTTGTTCTTAATGATATCTGAATTTCATTATCCGTTGTATAGACCTTTGTACTCAATATCTTTTTATTAAGCTTAAATGATATGTACGCTGATTTCTCAAATTGAAAAGGCAGTATCTGATCAATAATCTTATCTTTCTTTTTTGAAGTTAGAGCCAGAGAGTCAAGTTTTCCTCTGTAAATTGTTACATTCAGCCATCCGTGCCTTATACTTGCATCAACATCAGATTTACTGAACTTATTTGAGGTGTGAATGGTAAGCAAGTATCCGTTTTCCTTTTCTCCGATATCAACAGCAAGTATATTAAACAAAGAACCGTATACTTTCATACGCAGACGATCTACATTCAGTTCGACTTTCTGAGGAAGATATTTTTTTATTACGTTAAGATAATGAGCAAGAGGTACATAAATCCTGCCTTCAGATTCATACGGAACAAGTGGCATTTGATATACATTATCGTCCGCAAGAATAAAAGGGTTATAAACAGTAGTGGTTATGTTCTTTGAGCCGATTCTTATTACTTCTTTTCTTTTTTCTCTGTTTTCATAATATCCGAGATGAAAAACCTGTGCCAGTTCTTTTAATGATGAATATATAATTCCGTCTTTTAACAGAGATGAGATCATATAAGGTTTTGAAGAACCTGCAAAATAGACATATACCTGAGTTTTAGTAATAGTGGTCTGAGAAACCGATTTAGCAGTATAAATCAGCAAAAAAAACACACAAACCAGTTTTAAAATGTTATGTTTTTTCACCATCATAGAAAAGATTACTTTTCTCTGTTTAATATTTTACTGGCGTGTTTTAAAAACCGCTTTTCTTCTCTTGATAAATTTTCCATTCCTATCTCGTTTGCTTTATCAAGAATTGAATCAACCATCCGCCTTAGTTTTTCAAGATCAACTTCTTTCTCTCTTTGAACGCGCATTCTGTGTTTTCGTTTTAACTGACGCAGCTTATCAAAAATCACAGTAAAGGAGCTGTATCTTTTCATATAAATATAACCAATAACCATTCCGCCGAGATGTGCAAAATGTGCTACACCGTCCCTGCTTCCCGCTGCACCGCTGAAAAGAGAAAAAGCAGCAAACACCAGAGCCAGAGTTTTTGCTCTCATTCTGACAGGAAAAACAAAAAACAGCAGCATTGTAATTTCTCTGTTGGGGAACAAAACCGCAAAAGCAGTAAGCACTCCCATTATTGCACCTGATGCGCCAACAGTAGGGACAATAGAATTTGGAGTGATCAGAGAATGAAACAATCCTGCACCAACACCTGTAATAAAGTAGTATTTATAAAAAACTTTTGTTCCCCACATTCTCTCAACTTCACATCCGAATATCCACAGAACATACATATTGATAACAATATGGAGTATTCCTCCGTGCACAAACAGGTATGTTACAAACTGCCAGATATGCAGTCTGAAAATAGCAAGTTTTGGAACCAGACCAAAAAAATAGAAAAATCCGTTACCGAATAAAAGGGATAGAACAAAGCCGGCTCCGTTTGCAATAAGCAGATTCTTAACAGCAGGAGTTATCACTCCCCCGCTTAATCCCCACTCTGTTCTGTTATATGAGTACATTGTTCACCTGAATTATTTTTTTATTTTATGCAACAGCAATGCTTACAAGTTTATTTTTTACAACTATGACCTTTTTTATCTCTCTGCCCTGCGTATAATTCTTAATCTTCTCGTCAGCAAGAGCTTTTTCTTTCACAATAACATCCGGCGAATCAACAGGAACAGAGAACTTTGATCTGATCTTACCGTTTACCTGTACTACAATTGTAACATTTTGTTCCGCAAGTTTTTCTTCATCCCATGCCGGCCATTCAGA
>QNDG01000190.1 GCA_003645915.1 Candidatus Zhuqueibacterota bacterium
CTGCCTTAACCATCTCACTTTCAATTCTATCCCGTTTTGTCTTAATTTGACAAAACATTGGAGTTGCATTTTTTATCACAATCATACACTGGAACAGCGTTTATAGGCATGTTGTCTACAATTAATTTCAAGCTCATATAACATACTCCTTTTAAATATTATTTATGATTTTTACGCCGATTTTTGGCGCTTCTTTTTCCATATATCTTAGATGAAGAGTACCACCAAGGACATTACATCCTCTATCAATTCTCTTTCCACATTTCCATTTCTAATTCACCACAATCTAAACAGCGGGCTTTATACCCCGGCATTATATCAGAAATTTTTTCTACAGGCCGTTTATGTTCCGTAGATGATTCAATATCAGTTGAAATAGAACTAAGTTGTATTTTAAAACCACATTTTGGACATTTTGCATATACAGACATTATATACCTCCTATATATGCCACATTATGGTTTTAAAATCAACTATTATTTTAACTAAATAGTTTATTTTTAATTGTTCGCTTTCATCCTCATGAATAAATTCGTGGCCTTTCCCGCTCATTCTGTGTAATTCAATTAATTTGGGAAGTTCTTCTATCATATTATTCTTCTGAATTAGTTTTATTCTTAAAAATATTAAAAATAGGGGAAATACTGTCTTTAAAAACAGAATTTTTTAATTCTTCAAATGTGATATTGTATTCATCGGCAACCCCCCTGAATATATATTGTAACTGATTATATTCATCTGATACTCTTATTTTATATTCTTTTACATAAGTATATGTTTCAGTCCTTTTTTTAATGCTCTTAAGATAATCCGGTCCCCCAAGATAGCTTTTTACACCGCCATCAAACCCCTTTTCCTGTATAAATCCGGATAAATATTCCGCCCCTAATATAATATTAATAAAATCATTCCATAGAGACTGATTTTCTATAAATGAAATTCCAAGTTTTTCAGCTATTTCTTTTCCTGTAGATTCTTTTATTTGCATGAGACCTTTGCAATTGGCCCCGGATTTTACAGTGGGATTAAAATTTGATTCCACTCTTATAAGAGCTGCATATATTTCCCAATTTATTTTATAATATATAGAAAAGTCATCGAAAAATATTGAATAACAATGGGATTCCCAATCAGATAAGTTATAAGCTATTTTCAGGGTTTTAGATATACATTTTCTTCGTTTATCTCTGAGTATATAGATTTTGTTTAAATTTTTTTGTTCTTCGAGCTCATTTTTTAAGTTTTTTATAAGATTTTGTTTACTGTATTTTTCATAAAAATAGAAATAAGATAAACCACCCGTTAATAAAAGAAAAAGACATGATATAAAAATTTTTAATTTCATATATTCCTTATTCGTTATCAAATAATGAGTAATTTTCAAGTTTTATTTTTTTAGGGAAATCGGGATTTGACGGTAATATTGACAAGAATTCTTTCTCAGTTATTATTTTGGTTCCATATTTTTCTGCTTTTCTAGATTTAGTTGACCCCTTATTTTCATTACAGACAAGATAAGTAAGGTCCTTTGTTACAGAAGATTTATTTATACCTCCATGTTTTTTAACAAGATCTTGATAAAATAATCGAGGATGTTCCATTATCCCTGTAAAACAAAATGAAATATTTGATAATGACCCTTTTGTTTCTTCTGTTTTAAGATTGATGATTTTGAGTAAATATTTTATTTCTTCAGAAAATTTTGCTAATCCATTTACTATATTAGAAGCTGAAATATCAGAAAAACCTTTTAATTTTATAATATCAGAAACATTCTTATTCATTAATTCATCTATTGTTCCAAAAGTCTGAAGTAATTCTTTACAGGTCATGTCTGAAATTCCAGGTATTCCTAAAGCAGTAAGAAATTTTGTTGGAGTTATATTTTTACTTTTTTCAATACTGTTCATTATTTTTTCAGCCGATTTTTCTCCCCATCTTTCCAGAGCACTTATATCATATTTTTTGAGCCTGTATATGTCAGCTATACAAGTTAATTTTCCTTCATTGCATAATTCATGAGTCAGACTTTTTCCAAAGCCGTCTATCTCTAAAGTTTTGATCCAATAAAGAATACGATAGAATTCTTTTCTAAAACAGTTTTCATTTGTGCAGAAGAGACGAATACCGTCATTAGATAGCAATGAATTACAGTAAGGACAGTTATTCGGTATTTTTATAGGTTTATTTTTGTGCTCAATAACAGAAATGATTTTAGGTATGATATCTCCTCGTTTCTCAATCATTACAGTATCCCCATAACCTATACCGAGTCTTTTTATTTCCGCAATATTATGAAGAGTAGCCTTTTTTATTTCAGACCCTTCAATTTGGACAGGTTTAAGATGAGCTAACGGCGTTACTACTCCTGTTCTGCCTACATCCCATTCTTCCTTTAAAAATACTGTAACGGCTCCAGGAGGGTCGAATTTCCATGCTTTTTGTGCCTTAGGCTTGTTCTTTATAGATCCTTCTTTTTGTTGTATATCTATTGAGGAGACTTTAATCACAGCGCCGTCTATTTCAAAAGGCAGATTAGATCTTAAGTCTTTCAGTGTATTAAAAGTTGAAATAATTTTATTAAAGTCATTATCAGTATAAGATTCAACAGTCACTAAATTAAAATCATCTCGTAGTTTTTTTATTTTTTCATGTTCATCAATTATTTCTGTAATATCATAATATATTAATCGGAGATATTTACAAAATTTTCCATCAAGCCGTCTACTTATTCCGGCTGCGGCATTTCTTGGGTTTGAGTATTTATCCGAATCGGATAAAATAGAATTAATTCTTTCAAAATCTTCTTTATATAATATTATTTCTGCTCTTAATGAGCCCTCAAAATCAGGAAGTATTTTTTTAAAATTCTGCATTAAAACGACATTATCACTGATATCTTCTCCTTTAAATCCGTTACCTCTTGTAATGGCCCTTACAAATTTTGAATTTTCATAATCCAATGATAAACTTAATCCATCTAATTTCCATTCCAGTGTAAAAAAAGAGCCCTTATATTTTTGGGCCCATTTTTTAATATCATCTTCATTATGAACTTTATCCAAACTTCCCATAGGAATATTATGTTCAGCAGAGTTCCAATAAGGAGAAGGATCATGTCCTGTAATCTCGAAATAAGGATGATCAGGATTTTGTTGCCTTACATATTCTTCTAAGGCGTCAAATTCTTGATCAGTCATATCAGAACGACCATTAATATAATACGCTCTTTTTGCCGCAATAAGTTTTTGAATTTCTTTTTCTATCATTATAGATTTTCTAAATCATTATCATCAACAAATATGTAATCAAACTGTTTAAAGGACTGATTGGAACATTCTATTAAATAAATTATATAAGTTTTAAGACTGTTTTTTAAAGGATCATCTTTAGAAAGATTCTTATATATATCCAGACTTTTTTCAAAAAATCTATACATATGTGTTAATTTGAGATTTATAGTACTAATAATAATAGATAAATCTGAATTATTAGTACTATCTTCCTGATCCATATATTCTCTGAATTCTTCATCATTATTCATAAAATTTTTATTCTCCTATGCTAAATAATAGTTATTTTTTACAAATTTTTAAAGAAAATTTTTAAATAAATTTGGATCTCTAAATTTTTGAGTATGTTATGAAATTATTTTAAGGTCTAAGATAACAAACATGGTTTAGAGAGGTGAAAGAATGGTACATTACTCAACATTTTTTAATACTAACGGAAACTATTATATAATATATATATAATTATTCTCTTATTTAATTAAGTCATGAAAAAAAGAAACATAAAAGTAAATAGTGATTCTTATAATGGGTTAGTGACTTATAACTATTTAAGACATGTAGTTAAAAAATAAAAAAATAAAAAAAGTTCTTTATTTTTTTATGAAATAAAACTATTATTTATTATGAGCATAGATACTATTTTAATAGCAAGTCCTGACAAGATATCTTTATCTGGATTTATCAGGTTTATTATTAAAAGGGTGCCTGAGAAATATGAGATAGGGGAACTTCATTCTTTAATGTCTTCAGAATCAATAGAATTATTCTTTAAAGATTTTACAGAGACATATTCAAAGAGAATCTTTTCTTACTATGCTAAAAGAGCAGTTAATATAGAACCCTTATCAATTATCCCGGAATGTTTAAAAGAATCTGATATAATTATATGGTTCAAACTCTATTCAATGATTCCGATTGTTTTAAAAGATACATCTGATTTTATGGATAACATAATACAAGATTGGAATAATTATATTAAAATTCTTGAACGATAACAAAAGAAAGGGGATTAAACTCTCAGGAAGGAGAGTACGTCCATTTACGGAGGATATGCAGCCGTTGATACGTTCATCCAGAAATCCTGTCACTATACTGTCATAGGTTAGACTCGCTTGTAACCTTTTAAATTTATCGGAACATAAGGTGAAAACTGATATATTGCGGGTGTGAAGGTGTCTGGTTTATAAAAAGAACAGGTGTTTTGCAGAGTACCGTAGAATGATTTTGCCAATTAAAGGATTGGCCGCTGTCGATGCAGGTCGGGTGAGAAATGCCGCATTACCTACCGGGGTTGATGTCCCTTCACCGGTCGGAAAGGGAATTAGTGTTCGAAGAGGTTACAGGTTAGAACATGGATAATACCAATTAAGTCATGAAAAAAAGAAACATAAAAGTAAATAGTGATTCTTATATCATCAATAATATCAATTAATTAGGGTCTTTTAAAATATAAAGGACCTTCTAAGGATGCTTTCGTTCCATTGAGAACGCTTAGCAATCTAAGCAAGAGCTAGGGGCTCGTCCGGAGTGGCTGCATATGGTATTAAAGGCAAATTTCCTATGATGTCTATAATA
>QNDG01000191.1 GCA_003645915.1 Candidatus Zhuqueibacterota bacterium
ACCAATTAGGTTCAATAAAGAGTATAAAAATAGTATTGATTAGCAAACTTTGTTTGACTTCACTGGCTGTCGTCATGTATGGAATAGCTTCCGGGAAAAAATTATTATTGTTTAAATAGTAGTTGCATTCAATAAATTGCAGTGTCAAATCGTTTACTGTACAGAAAACAGATTAAATTGAATTTTAATAAATAAAATTTTACCGAAAGGAGAGAATGATGAAGAATAGAACAATTATGTTGTCCGGTTTTATTGTAATGATTCTGTTCGCATTAAATATTTTTGCACAGGATGATGTTACGATTATTACTCCTTCAACAGAGATAGGGGAACAGCTTGATCTGCAGGCTGTAAGCGAACTTTTTAAAGATGCTGAAAATCTGGAAGAATTTGAGAGAGCTTTAAATGACCCTGATAACGGAGTTAATAACCTTGATCTGGATGAGGACGGGCATGTGGATTTTATAAGAGTTGTGGAAGAAATGTCCGGAGATGTACATGTTATTATACTGCAGGTACCGCTTGGAGAGGATGATTTTCAGGATATTGCCACAATAGAAATAGAGAAATCAGGAGACAATTACAATATGCAGGTACGAGGTAATGAAGTTATATATGGTGTTGATTACTATGTCGTGCCCACATATGTGCATATTTATACATGGCCTATTATAGGATGGATTTACAGACCTCTGTACAGACCGTACAGATCAATATATTATTTCGGATACTATCCCAGATGGTGGAGACCCTATCCGCATGTTACAATAAATGTTTACCACACAAGGATTGTAAGATACAGAAGAGCCCCTGTTTTTACAGTAACAAGGGTAAGCAGGGTCAGGGCAGTTAACAGAGTCCATTACAAACCAAGAAGCTCGACTGTTGTGACAAAAAGAGTTACAGTAAGAAAAACAAGGCCTGTAAGAAGAAGTACGACTGTTACAAAGACAACTACTGTAAAAAAGAGTACACCTGTAAAAAGAAATGTTAAAGTAAAGAAGGTTACAACGCCCAAAATAAAAAGCAGTACAAGGGTCAGAAAAACCGGATCAGTCAAAACCGTCAAAAAAACTACGGTAAAGAGGACAAGCGGCAATAAGAGTGTAAAAGTTACCAGGACAAGAGTACGAAAAAAGTAGAAAATTATGTCCGGCACATACAATAGATAGTCTTTGAAAATTTTTAATAGAATGATTCTTTTTCAGAGCAATCCCCAATCTTTTTGTATGTGCCGGGCAGTAATCATATAAAATACCTGCCTAAGGTAGTTGAAATTAATCCCGAAATATTAAATTTGCAGATTGAAAAGGTATTATTTGGTTTTTAAAATATATCTGCATAAAGTATAAAAAATATAAATTTACTTGACAAGGTCAAGCAGATTGACTATATTTTGCATGAATGTTTGAACAAATAAGACAGAGTAATATGAAAAGAGATGATACATATTTATGTAAGACAACAATAATCAACTACGAGAGAGTTGATAAGGTGAAAAAATGTCTTCCTTCTGATATCAAACTTTCGGATCTGGCTGAGGTCTTTAAGGTTTTAAGTGATCCGACAAGGTTAAAAATTGTGCTTGCTCTTTTGTGCAGAGAAAGACTGTGTGTTTGTGATCTTGCTGCAATTGCTGATATTACAGTATCAGGAATATCTCATCAACTGCGGTTATTGAAAAATATGAAGCTTGTCTCGTATATAAAAGAAGGGAAGATGGTGTATTACTCTTTAAATGATAGTCACGTGGTAAATGTACTTAATGAAGCTGTTGAACACATAAAAGAGTAAAAATTTTTTTATCAAAACGTTTGAACATGTGAACAAGTAAGAAATGGAGTTGCTATGAATAACCATGAGCATAAAGATTTTTTGAACAGCAGATGGTATGAATATCCTCCTTTAAGAAATTCGCTTATTGCCGGACTAATTACTACAACTACGTTTATTTTCCTGAAAATAAATATTATAAAACCCGATATATCACCCTTAATATTTTCTGTCGCAATGATTATAAGCGGGTATCATTGGATCAGGGAAGGAATAGAAGAGCTTGTTGAAGAAAGAAGAATATCGATTAATATTTTAATGATTGCTGCAGCAGGAGGATCGATAATTCTTAAAATGTGGGACGAAGCTGCATTTCTTGTGTTTTTATACGGAGCAGCAGAAGGACTGGAAGAGTTTACATACGAAAAAACCAGATCCGCTATAAGAAAACTGCTTGATCTGGCACCAAAGCAGGCGAGGATAATGAAAAACGGTAAAGAGGTATTAATTCCTGCCCAGGATATAAAAAAGGGAGATGTTTTCTATGTACGTCCGGGAGAATCCATACCTACTGACGGTGTTGTTATAAACGGCAGAACAACAATTAATGAAGCTGCAATTACAGGAGAATCCGTTCCTGTTGTTAAAACAGAAGGAATGCAGATTTTTGCAGCATCAATAAACCAGCAGGGAGCAATAACAGTAAAGGCTACAGCATCGTTTGAAGATAATATGTTAGCAAAAATTATTCATCTTGTTGAAGAAGCACAGGAACAAAAGGGCAGAGTTCAGACCTTTATAGAAAAATTCGGTCAAAAATATACTCCTTTGGTTCTCTTTTCTTCAATAATGCTGATTTTAATCCCGCTGTTGCTTGGATTGGAAATGGATGTCTGGATTTTCAGAGCAGTAATTCTTCTTGTTGCTGCTGCGCCATGTGCGCTTATTATGTCAACGCCTGTTGCAATTGCAGTGGGAATAGGTAGTGCGGGAAAGAGAGGAGTATTGATTAAAGGAGGCGGCCATCTTGAGAATCTCGGAAAGATAAAAGTTTTTGCTTTTGATAAAACAGGGACTCTTACAAAAGGAGTTCCGGAAGTAACAGATATCATAGCATTCCAGGGAGATCAGAAAGATGTCCTTAGTATTGCTGCAGGAATTGAAAAGCTTTCGGAACACCCGATTGCAGGAGCGATAATAAAAAAGGCAGAACAGCTTAAATTAAAGTATGCTGAAGTAACGGATTTTATGTCTGTCACAGGCCTTGGAGCCAAAGCAAAAATAGGCGGTACTGTTTTTTTGTCAGGGAAATTAACGTTGTTTAATAAGCAGTGCTGTGAAGATTCAATTATTAAGAAATCAGAAGAGTTAAGTATTCAGGGGAAAACAATAGTTTTTGTAGGAACCGAAGACAAAATATATGGTATTATTGCTCTTAAAGATGAAGTGAGAGATAACAGCAGAAAAGTTATTTCAAGCCTGCACAAACTTGGGATGAAAGTTGTAATGCTGACAGGCGACAATAAAAATACTGCAGAGAGTGTGGCAAAAGAGCTGGGAATTGAAATTGTAAGATCGGATTTAAAACCTGAGGATAAAATCACAATTATTAAGGAGTTAAGCCACAAATACGGCACATGTGCAATGGTGGGAGACGGAATTAATGATGCTCCTGCTTTAGCTCAGGCTGAGGTGGGAATTGCAATGGGAGCAGCAGGCACTGACGCTGCAATAGAAGCTGCGGATATTGCTCTTTTATCAGATGATTTAACAAAAGTTCTTTATGCAATAGGCCTGGGAAGAAAGATAAGAAAGATCAGCAGGCAGAACATAATTTTTGCAGTCAGTGTTCTGGTACTATTAATACCTTCTTCTCTTGCAGGTGTACTCTCTGTGGCTGCTGTTGTGTTTATTCACGAAGCATCGGAGCTGCTTGCTGTTGCAAACGGTCTTAGAGTCGGGGGATAGATATATTCAGCCTTTTTACTGTTCAGAAATAAGGGGGTTCTGTATTTTCGGCAATTTAAATTCAACAAATGACCGGTTTCCCTGGATATGAAAAGCCGTGCAATTTATTTTTAATTGCACGGCCGTTTAATTGACTTAAGATAAAGCTTATTTTTTAATCGTATATTGCAATCCTGCAGCAATCAACCATGTTGATTTCTCATAAGCTACTAGATCCTCTTTAAATTCTTTTTTTTCATACATTGCATAAAGGCCGCCAAATTCGAGAGCGATATTGTCGGATAACAGATATTCCACACCGCCTCCAATAGTGTTTGCATTAAGATCATAGCTTAATCCGCTGTAATAACCTTTTTTTAAGTCAAACTGAGTACGCTGATAACCTGCGCTGATGGATAGCTTTTCATCAACTGCATACTCCAGACCCACCTGAGCTTCCCATGTGTTGGAGTCTATTCCTTCCGCCATGTCTGCATTGTCTGCATTTTTGTCAAAGTAATAGTTCCCGCCGACTGAGACCATTAAAGGCTCTGTAACCTGAAGTGATACACCGCCTGAAAGAATTGCAGGAATATCGAATCTCTCTTTTTCTCCGTCAGGAAACATAGGACCTGCAGTAAGGTCCTTTGTTGTTTTGGTTTCAAGTTCCATTTTTGTTTTCATCTCGTATTTTAGCCCCATATTTATTTTGTCATTGACCTTGAAGTTCAATCCGAATATGGGAGTAATACCATTACCGGTTAGCTCTGCATCCACTTCCTGATCAGCAAGTGCTGCAGCAGTGTTTGCATCTCCCAACGCTGTAAATAGAGTTGAAGCGGGAATCATACTTCCGTCAAGTCCAAGTGCAGGAAGGTTCGGGTTAACCATAACATTTGTAATGGAACCTTCATAAGTATTTTTTGCCATATTGTAACGTACGCCTGCACTTGCAGACAACTGGTCTGTCAATGCGTAAGCTATGCCTGTCTGAAATCCGTAATACACTGAAGAACCTTTGAATGCAAGATCAACTGAATAAGCAGTTGTAGGAACACCCATTGCTGTCAGAAGAGTGGGCAGCATTGCAAAGTTCATTTCAAATTCGGGAAGACCCTTTTTAAAGTCAGCTGTACCTCCGCCTGCAA
>QNDG01000192.1 GCA_003645915.1 Candidatus Zhuqueibacterota bacterium
AGATGAAAACACTCTGCCCAAAGAATTGACTGTAACAGCAAGGTCTTCTGAAAATGTAATCATGGGTATAAAGCACAAAATTTATCCGTTAATTGGAGTACAGTTCCACCCTGAATCAATCCTGACAGAGTTCGGATACAAAATGATTGAAAACTGGCTTGAAGGAATAAGATGAATATTGTTAATGTTCTTAAATATGTGGAAGAAAATGAATACTCAGCTTTTTTCTATACTCCGCCTGTCTATCAGGGAGCGGAATCATGGTTTTTAAAGAAGCCTGATATTATTCTTGAATCCGGATCATGGAAAGAAATTGATTCTGTTCTTAAACAGGCTGACATCTATTCCCAAAGAGAATATCTGACAGGCGTTGCTCTTTTACCATACGAAGCAGGATACGGCTTTCAACCTGTTGATTTGAAAAAATTCAGAAAGCATATTGATTCCGTGCCATCTGTAAAATTCATGTTCTACAACAGAAAGAACACAGTGCGGATTTCTTCGCGCAGTCTTGATTTTAAAGATGCGCCGGAAATTTCGGACAGAATGTATCGTATTGATAATTATAGACTTAATGTGTCAAAAGATGAGTACGTCAGGAACATCCGCAAAATTAAAGATTATATTGAAAACGGAGAAACTTACCAGATTAACTATACAGTCAGAGCTCTTTTTGATCTTAACGGAGATTTGTCATCACTTTTTTTGAACACAATATTTCATCAGTCAGCCGGATATACATCCTTTATTAACCTTAAAGATGAGTACATTATCTCGTTTTCTCCCGAACTCTTTTTTAAAACTAATTACAAAGATATTATATGCAGGCCTATGAAAGGTACGGTAAAAAGAGGGTCAAATCATCACGAAGACATGATGATTGAAAAGAACATGTCCGGGGATGAGAAAAATCTTGCTGAAAATGTTATGATTGTGGATCTTTTAAGAAATGATCTTGGCAGGATTTCAAAAACAGACAAAGTAAAAGTTGAAAAGCTGTTTGAAATGGAAAAATACGAAACTCTGTATCAGCTTACATCAACTGTCAAAGGTGAATTGAAAGAGAGGGAACTCAGCACAATTATTAAAAATCTGTTTCCATGCGGATCAATAACCGGCGCTCCCAAAATCCGGTCAATGGAGATTATTTCAGAGATAGAGAAAAGTCCCCGTTCAATTTATACAGGTTCAATCGGGCTCGTGTCAAAAGAAAAGGCTGTTTTTAATATTGCAATAAGAACTTTAAGAATAGACAAACAGAACATGTCCGCAGAAATGGGGCTCGGCGGCGGTATTGTATGGGACTCAATTGCAGAGGATGAGTATAAGGAGGCTCTTCTGAAAGGTGAGTTTTTAATGCCTGCTGAGAAATTTGAAATTCTGGAATCAATTCTGTTTGAAAACGGGGAGTATTTTCTTCTTGATCTGCATCTTGAAAGAATGAAAAAGAGCGCTGATTATTTTCTGTTTTATTATGATGAAAAAAAAGTCCGGAATGTACTTGAATCCGCAATTAAAGAGTTCAGAAAAGGTAAAATCTACAAAGTGCGTGTTTTGCTGAATAAGTGGGGCGATGTAACTACAGATTATCAGGAGATAAAAGATCAGATATCCAATGTGGGTATTGCTTTATCTTTTTCTGAAAGAACAAAAAAGAAACAGTTTATCTTTCACAAAACTACATTCCGGCCGTGGGATACTGAGCTGAAATCCGCAAGAGAAAAAGGTTTTTTTGAAGTGATTTTCTGTGATAAAGACAGCAGAGTTTTTGAAGGCGCTTTTACGAATATTTTCTTAGAGAAAAACGGAAAGATATTTACTCCGGCTCTTGATTCAGTAATTCTTAACGGATGTTACAGACAGCATTTTATAAAAACCTGCGGTGTAATTGAAAAGGATATTTTTATTGATGATCTGAAAAATGCAGACAGGGTTTTTCTTGGCAATTCCGTGAGAAAAAAGATATATGTCAATAAAATAAAACACTTAAAAGATGAACAGGAGACAGAATAATGAAAACAAAACTGCCCGATATAGGTAAGATATCCCCGGAAGTGTTTGAAGAACTTATTTATCCCAGGCTCGGTGCCAAGAGGGAATCAGTAATTGTTCCCCCGCAAAACGGAGTTGATGTGGGAATTGTAGAGATTGGCGGTAAAGCAGTGGCAATAACAACTGATCCTGTATTTATAGTTCCTGAATACGGCTTTGAAAGAGCTGCCTGGTTTGCAATTCACATTCTTGCTTCTGATGTGGTCACAAGCGGGCTTGCTCCCACTTTTCTTTCAATAGATCTCAATCTGCCTATGGAGATCAATGAAGAACAGCTTGAACTTATGTGGAATACAATGCATACTGAGTGTGAAAAACTGGGAATGGCAGTTGTTTGCGGACATACTGCAAGATATGAAAACTGTCATTATCCAATGGTAGGCGGAGCCACTGTTCTGGCAGAAGGTGACAAAGATAAGTATGTGACACCGAAATTTGCAAAACCAGGGGATCATGTAATTATTACAAAAGGGCCTGCAATCGAATCATCAGGGATTTTTGCTGCAATGTTTCCCGAAAAAATCAAATCTGCATTCGGAGAATCGTTTGCGCAAAAAGCATCGGAGCTTTTTTACAAAATGTCGGTTGTGGAAGATGCTTTAACTGCAGTATCAGTGGGAGTGCGTGAAAACGGTGTTACTTCAATGCACGATGCAACTGAGTGCGGTATATGGGGAGGAGTGTATGAACTGGCTCAGGCTTCGGGCCTCGGCATAGTTATAAACAAGGATGATATTGTTAAGGATGACAGAGTGTTTGGTATCTGTGACCTTTTTGGAATTGAAGATCCTTATGCCGCAATAAGCGAAGGTACCTTAATTATGTCAGCCCGGCCTGACAAATCCGAAGGCATTGTAAATGCCCTGAAGAATAAGGGGATTCCCGCATCTGTTGCAGGGGAATTAACTCTTCAGGAAAAGGGAATGACAATCATAGAAAACGGCAAAGAGAGAGCATTTGTACATCCAAGGGTTGATCCTTTCTGGAATGCATTTTACAATGCTCTGAAATGAAAACAGAAACAGGCCGGAGTTATTTCCATTTGTTTTTTAAAGTTCTGGTTGTATATTTTAGTATGACTGATTAATTAATCATTTCTCAAGAGGAGCTTTGGGAAATATGGGATTAAAAAAAGAGCTTGGTTTGCCTGGCGTGTTTTCAATTGCAGCAGGTGCAATGATCAGCTCCGGCCTTTTTGTTCTGCCCGGCCTGGCTTATGCCAAATCAGGGCCTGCAATGATTCTTGCATATCTGCTTGCAAGCGTGTTAATTTTACCGAGTCTTTTTGCAAAGGCGGAGCTTGCAACAGCAATGCCGAAATCCGGAGGCACCTATTTTTACATTGAAAGAAGTCTGGGGCCTGTATTCGGCACATTCGGAGGCCTTGCAAACTGGTTTTCATTAAGCTTAAAAAGCGCTTTTGCTCTGGTTGGAATCGGTGCTTTTGCAGTTATGCTGAAACCGGATATTTCCATTTTTGAAATAAAAATGATTGCTGTTTTTGCATGTATCTTTTTTACAGTATTAAATGTTGTAAGCGTAAAAGTTACAGGCAAGGTGCAGGTAATTTTAGTTTTTGTCCTGATTTCAATTCTGGTTCTGTATATCGGCAGGGGGTTTATCTCTACACATCCGGATAATTATGTGCCGTTTATGCCAAATGGATTGTGGTCTGTTGTTTCAACTGCAGGCCTTGTTTTTGTTTCATTCGGGGGATTAACAAAAATTGCTTCTGTTGCAGAAGAAGTAAAGAATCCTTCCAAAAACATACCTCTCGGAATGATGCTTGCTTTTTTTATTGTTACTTTTTTGTATGCTTTGTCAGTAGGAGTAACAGTTGGTATTGTGCAGGGCAGTGAATTAAGCGGTTCGTTAATTCCTCTTTCACTCGGCGCAGAAAAATTAATCGGAAAAGCAGGCTCAATACTTCTTGCTGTTGCAGCTATAACTGCTTTTATTACAACAGCCAATTCCGGAATACTTACAGCGTCCAGATCCCCTCTTGCCATGAGCAGAGATCAGCTGCTGCCGGATATTTTCTCAGGACTTCATAAAAAATTCAATACCCCGTATATTTCAATATTGATTACCAGTGTATTTATGGTACTTGTAATAGTTTTCCTGTCCATTGAAGATCTTGTAAAAACAGCTTCAACTTTAATGATTATTCTTTTTACAATGGTAAACCTTTCTGTTATTATAATGCGCGAAAGCAAAATACAAAACTACAGGCCTCAGTTTAAAGTTCCTCTTTATCCTGTTACCCCGATCCTCGCTTTAACCAGTTATGTTTTTCTGCTCTTTGAGATGGGAACAGTACCGCTTTTAAGCGCTGCACTGTTTTTTGTGATAGGATGGATAAGTTACATGCTCTACTCAAGACCCAGAGTTAAAAGAACTTCCGCTATTATGCATATTGTGGAAAGAATAACTGCAAAGGAGTTGAAAACAAAGACACTTGAGGAAGAGCTTAAGAAGATTGTAATAGAACGTGATGAAATTGTTGAAGACAGATTTGACAGGATTATTAAAAAATGTGAAGTTCTTGATTTTGACGAGACAATGGAAATAGATACGGTTTTTCAAAAATTATCCCATGTTTTGAGTAAAAGAGTGTCTGTTGATTCTAAATTATTACATTCTCTTTTTATTGTAAGAGAGAAACAGTCCTGCACTGTTATTAAACCCGGACTTGCAATTCCACATGTAATTATTCCAGGGAATAATCAGTTTGATATTGTTCTTGTCAGGTCCAAAAAAGGTATTGTTTTTCCGGGGAAGGATGAGCCTGTTAAAACAATG
>QNDG01000193.1 GCA_003645915.1 Candidatus Zhuqueibacterota bacterium
CTATTTGAAGAATTGTTAATTTAATCTTACTAAAGAGATTTATAAAAAGATCATGAGTCAGGGGTATCGGCATAGGAACATTTCCCATTCCAATTAAAATAGATTGGGCTTCCAGCTGTCCCATAAAAATAGGAACTGCAGTTTCTGATTCTAATGGGCGTATGAGTATAGCGTTGCCCTGATCCGTCCTGGCAATTGTCCAAATCTCAGCTTCGACAAGCATAAATTCCTCTCATCTATTTAGAATAAGGAAATAGCAGGTAGATATCAAGTAATACTGATTATTTATTTTTTATGAAGGTAAGATTTCTCCTGTCTTTTACTACTCCCGGAAAAGAGAGAAGTCTGTTATGCATTGTGAGCCAGATCCCTGCAGGTGCTATTCTTGATGCAAAGAGTGCCTCTGTGACGTTTTGCTGGGCATCTGAGTCCTTAAACTCATATGGCCTCATTGCACCAGTCAGTATTATGGGTATATGTAAATCGGGCAAATTATTATTTAGGAATTCTCCGGTTATAGAGAGAGTATCTGTTCCATGTATTATAATAATACCATCAGAAGATGGTATTGCTGTTTCCACAGCATTGAGAATTAAACTTCTATCATTTTCTGTCATATCCAGAGAATCTTTATTTAAAACCCTGACATATTTTATAAATAGATCAGGTAAGCGCAGTGAAGCTAATATTTCTTCAATTATAGTTTTATTGTTTAAAAGACTGCCTTCATACTCATTATAAGTTTTATCTATAGTTCCACCTGTTGTAAGTATTGTTAATTTCAATTTTTATATTCTCCGGGGATCTCTTTTTTATCAAGAACCCTTATTGCTGCATCTCTAAGAGCTTCAATTTCATTTTCTCCAGGGTACACAAATATTCTCCCTATAGATTTAATATATCCGGATATTCTTTCTATAAGTATATTAGAGTAGGCTAGTCCTCCTGTAAGGATGATACCATCTATCTGGCCGGATAATGCAGCTCCAAGAGAGCCTATTTCCTTTGCAATTTGGTAAGCCATGGCATTATAAATTAACTCTGCTTTTTTATCGCCACTATTAATCATTTTTTCAATTTCAGTACCATCAGCTGTTCCCAGATAGGCATTCAATCCTCCGTTTCCCTTTAATTTTTTAAGATTTTCCTTCTCACTGTAGTTTCCTGAGAAACACATTTGAACCAACTGGCCGGCAGGCAATGAACCGCTTCTTTCGGGAGAAAAGGGACCATCTCCGTTTAGAGCATTATTTACATCAACAACTCTGCCTTTTTTATGAGCACCTATAGATACACCACCTCCAAGGTGGATAACAATCAGATTTATTTCTTCATATTTTTTTCCTAATTCTCTTGCTGCTTTTCGTGCAACAGCTTTTTGATTTAAGGCATGGAAAATTGATTTTCTCGGAATTTCCGGCATTCCTGAAATACGTGCAAGGGGTTCCATTTCATCCACAACTACAGGGTCAACAATATAACTTGGTATCCCAAGTCTTTTACCAAGATCAGATGCAATAATTGCCCCTAAATTTGAAGCATGTTCTCCATACTTAGCTTGTCTAAGTTCTTCAATCATTTTCTCATTAACTTTGTAAGTTCCGCTTGGAATTGGTCTGAGAAGACCACCTCTTCCGACAATCACATCAATACTTTTTAATTCTATTTCTTCCTCTTTCAGAAGATTTTCAATAAGCTCTGCTCTAAAGTGATACTGATCTGCAATTTTATTGAATTGTGCTATTTCTTCTGCAGAGTGAGAAATTGTTTTTGTAAAAACAGCATGTTTGCCATTAAAAATTGCTATCTTTGTGGATGTGGATCCCGGATTAATTGCAAGAACAATATAATCTTTTGACACGCAAATCTCCTTTTTTTGTAATCTAATATTCTTTTACATTTTCTTCTTTTCTTAAAACTCTTAAAACGCCCATTACAAGAGATTCCATTTCATTCTCGCCCGGATATACAACAACCGGTGCAAGAAAGGATATTCTTTCTTTTATGGCATTAACAAGAAATTCTTCAGCAGCCATACCCCCTGTAAGCAAAATTGAATCAATTTTGCCAAAAAGTACAGTTGCCATTGCTCCTATCTCTTTTGCAATTTGATATACCATTGCATCAAAAATAAGAGCTGCCTTATTATCCCCGCTTTTCACTCTTTTGACAACTTCCTGCATATTATTAGTGCCAAGATATGCAGACAAGCCTCCGTTTCCTACAATTCTTTTCTTTATTTCTTTGTATGAAAACTTTCCTGAAAAACAGAGTTTTGCAAGAGAAGATGACGGCAGAGAGCCCGCTCTTTCAGGAGAAAACGGCCCCCCTTCATTGGCATTATTTGTATCTACAATTTTTCCTGATTTTACCGGACAGATTGAAATCCCTCCGCCAAGATGAGCCACAATAAGGTTAAGCTCATCAAGAGGCTTGCTTACTCTCTTTGCCTCTTTGTAAGCAGTGGCTTTAACATTCAGAGCGTGAACCAGACTTTTTCTTTCTATTTCCGGTATTCCGGATATTCTGGCAACGGGCTCGAACTCATCAACAGATACAGGATCTACAAAATACGAAGAGATACCTGCTTTTTGTGCAATATCATTGGCAAGAAGTGCACCAATATTTGAAATATGCTCTGCCTGTACATTACCACCCTTAATATCATTTATCAATGAATCATTTACAATATAAGTTCCGCTTTCAAGAGGCTTAAACGGCCCGCCTCTGCCCACAACTGCATCCAGATCCTGCGGTAAGACATTTTTCTCTTTCAAAAGAGCATCAATATCTGATTTACGCATATCCAGTTGATCAATGATACTGTCAAATTCGTTAATTTTATCTTTTTTATAAGAAATCTTTTCTGTCCAGACCTCCTCTTCTCCGTCATAAAGTGCTATTTTTGTTGAAGTTGAGCCCGGATTAATTGCAAGTATTTTTTCCATTAATCGGTTCCTGTTTACTTAAACTCTCTTCCCTTTTTAAAGGCCTTTACATTTAATTCTTCTGTACCCTTAGGAACTCTTTTCCTTATAACATCTATCCATATTTCCTCTTTAATAGGAAGAGTGGTTGATAGAATTCCAAGCAGTATTGTGTTAACAAGCCTGGGGTTACCAAGATTCTCCGCTTCAGAACCTGCGTCTATACTTATCAATTTACTTACTGACTTACTTATTGTTTTCAATGGATCGTCCGGATATTTAAGTTTCTCCGTTACAACAATGGGCGGAACCAATTTATACTCATTAACAATCACAACTCCATCGTCCTTTAGAAAATGTATCCAACGCAATGCTTCAGCTTCTTCAAATGCAAGGATAACGTCTGCATCTCCTTCATTAATCAGTGGTGAATAGACTTTTTTACCAAAACGTATATGGCTTGATACAACGCCCCCTCTCTGGGACATACCGTGTACTTCACTTTTCTTTGCGTCATATCCTGCTTCTACTGCAACAGAGCTTAATATCTCACTTGCAAGGAGAACTCCTTGTCCTCCTACTCCTACAATCAGAACATTCTTTCCTGAATTCATATATTAACCTCATCTATTTCAATGGAACAATGGCACCTACAGGACAAACTTGTGCACATACTGAACAACCGGTACAAAGTGCCGGATCAATATTTGATTTAAACAGACCTTTTTCTGTTTTCTCTTCGGATAATCCGATTGCCGGGCAGGCAACTTTAAAACAGGTTTTACATCCTACACATTTTTCAAGATCAACAGTAAATGGTGTCTGCTTTACTATTTTTCTCATTTCAGGCGGGAAAAGTGCACACGGACGTTTTGTAATTATTACTGACAATTCGTCGGTTTCCATCTCTTCTTTGAGAACTCTTTTTGTCTCTTCAAGATCATATGTATCAACTTCACGTATTCTCTTAACCCCCAGAGCTTCACATATTTTTTTAAGGTTAACTTGTGTTCCGTTTTCGCCTGACAGAGTTTCTCCTGTACCCGGATGAAACTGTCCCCCTGTCATTGCTGTAATGCTGTTATCTGCAATTACAACTGTTATCCCTGCATTATCATTTACAGCATTCAACAGTCCGGTCATTCCCGAATGCAGAAATGTAGAATCACCGATTGTTGCAACAATTCCTTTCCCGTCACCTCTTGCTTTTGCCATACCAACACCTACACCGATAGATGCACCCATCTCAACACAGGTGTCTCCTGCACTGATCGGAGGCAGCGCTCCCAAAGTATAACAACCTATATCTGTTGTAACAACGGCTTTTAATTTATTAAGATTATAGAACAAACCTCTGTGCGGGCAGCCCGGACAGAAAATCGGAGGCCTTGGAACAACATCCTCTTTTTCTTTGACCTCGAATTTCTCTTTGATAATTCCTGCATTGTAAAATCCAAGAGCTACCCTGTCAGGGGAAAGTTCACCAAGATTAGACCAGTATTTTTTACCTTCGCATTTAATACCCTGGGCTTTTACCTGTTCCTCAATAAACGGTTCAAGTTCCTCAACAATAAAAAGCTTTTTAACCTTAGATGCCAGTTCCTTTATTTTTCCCATTGGCAGAGGATAACTCATTCCCAGCTTTAAAATCCATGCATCCGGCATAACTTCTTTAACATACTGATATGCAATTCCATTGGTAATTATTCCTATATCGGATGAGCCCTGTTCCAGACGATTAAGTGATGTTTTTTCAGCAAGCTCTTCCAGTCTTGCAAGTCTCGCTACAGCTTTAACATGAAGGTCTCTCGCATGAGACGGCAGAATTACATACTTTTTAGGATCACGTTGAAATCCTTTTATCGGATACTCTTTTCTCTCTGAAGTCTGAACA
>QNDG01000194.1 GCA_003645915.1 Candidatus Zhuqueibacterota bacterium
GGCTTGTTAATTTTTAATTATGATGTTGATTTTATTCTAAAACCTTTTATTTTCATATCTGACCATTGATAAGGAGGCAGGATCTGGAAAATTCAATTACAGTACTTTTGCTTGCAGCTGCTTCGATCGGTTTTGTTCATACAATAATGGGCCCGGATCACTATGTGCCTTTTATTGTTTTTGCAAAGGCAAGAAACTGGACTCCCGGGAGAACAGCATTTATTACTGCGCTATGCGGTCTGGGACATGTGGGCAGCTCTGTTGTTCTTGGAATAATAGGTATTATTTTCGGTTATTCTCTTACAAAAATAAAGCTTATCGAAGGTGTTCAGGGTAATGTTGCAGCCTGGCTTCTTGTGATATTCGGTTTTATCTATTTTTTATGGGGAGTTTACGCGGCAATTAAAAACAAGCCGCACACTCACAAACATTTTCATAAGGATGGGAAGGTACACCAGCATCCGCATGTTCATAATGACGACCATAAACATCCCCATGATGAAGAGAGCCTTTCTTTGACGCCGTGGGTTCTTTTTACTATATTTGTTTTGGGCCCCTGCGAACCTATGATTCCTCTGCTTTTTTATCCGGCAGCGGAAAAGAGCATAACAGGTATTGCAGCGGTTTCCATTGTTTTCGGGTTAGTTACAATAAGCACAATGGTTGTAACTGTTCTTGTAATGTTAAAAGGAATAAACCTTATTAATCTTGGAAAACTGGAAAGATATACACATGCTTTTGCAGGACTGGCTGTCTTGTTGAGCGGATTGGGAATTTTACTGTTGGGATTGTAAAAGGAGGTAAGATGCCGAGAATTAAACTTGAAGAATTAGAAGAGTATCCCTTTTCCGTTGATCTTGATGTAAGAATAAGCGACCTGAATTACGGAGGACATCTAGGACATATTCATCTGCTATTTTTGGCGCATGAGGCAAGAATACGGTTTTTAAATTCTTTTGGTTTTACAGAGTTTAACTGCGGAGGAGTATCATTAATTCAGGCTGATACTGCAGTAATGTATAAAGGTGAAGCGTTTCTTGGAGACTTGCTTACAATAGAGGTGGGCGCAGGAGAGCCTGCAAAAAAGGGTTTCAGATTGTTTTTCAGGATAACAAGAAAAGAGGACGGTAAATTAATTGCTCTGATTGAAAACGGGCTTGTGAGTTTTGATTATGATACGAGAAAGTCTGTTCCCCTGCCTGAAGAAGTGTTGAAAATCTGTACTGCAGACCGTAGTTGATAAAATTCCGCGGGTGTGGATTTAACCCGGCAGTTGCCGGATTTCACAGAGCGGTTGGGTAAGGGCATGCTGTTGAGAGAGATAAAAGGCTTACGCCTTAACTCCTGTTGTGATGTTTTTTAGCTTAACTAAGTTCTATTTTTTCTCCTCTTACGGGGATTGTTACGTTTTTAAATCCTGTTTTTTCCATTTCCGATCCAAGATTCATTGCTGCTTCTTCTTCTCCGTGTACAATAATAACTTTTTTAAGTCTTGATTTGTCAAGCTGGTTAAAATAATCGATAAGTTCGTTTTTATCAGCGTGAGCACTGAACCCGTTTGTAATTTTTACTTCTGCATTAAGCCTGTATTCCTCACCGTAAATTTTGACAACCGGATTTCTCTCAACCAACCTTCTTCCCAGTGTATTTGCTGCCATAAATCCAACAATTAAAATACTGTTTTTGGGATCCTCAATGTTGTTTGCAAGGTGGTGCAGAATTCTGCCGGTTTCGCACATACCGGAAGCGGAAATAATAATTGCAGGTTCAGCAGAAGTGTTCAGTTTTTTGGAATCCTCCACATGCCTTATGTACCTGAGCCTGTAAAATCCAAAGGGGTCCTGATGGTTATTTAAAAATTCATCTCTTGTCTCACGATCATAACATTCCGTATGAAGCCTGAAAACTTCAGTAATATTTACACTTAAGGGGCTGTCAACATAAATGGGAATTTCAGGAAGGGATCCTTCATTAAAAAGCTCGTGTAAAAAATAAACAAGCTCCTGTGTTCTGCCCACGGAAAATGCGGGCACAATAATTTTTCCGCCTCTTTTTACAGTCCGGTTTATCAGGTCTTTTAAACTCTCTTTCATGCGGACAATATCTTCGTGCTCTCTGTTGCCGTATGTTGATTCTGTTATGTAAAAATCTGTTTCCTGAATATATTCCGGATCTCTTATTACTGGCAGGTTCTTTCTGCCCATGTCTCCTGTAAAAAGGATTCTGTAAGATTTGCCGTTTTCTTCCACATCCAGAACAACCATTGCTGATCCGAGAATGTGCCCTGCGTCAAAAAATGTTAGTTTTACATTCTTTGTAATATAGAACGGCCTGTGGTATCCTATTCCTACAAAATGGGGCAGAGCAGATTCTGCATCTGCCATTGTGTAAATAGGTTCAATTGGAGGCAGACCCTTTTTTTTATTTTTTTTATTTATGTACTCTGCGTCTTTCTGCTGAATGTATGCAGAATCCCGGAGCATAACATTTGCAAGATCCTGAGTTGCGTGTGTTGTAAATATGTTTCCTTCAAATCCTTTTTTAACAAGCAGAGGAATGTTTCCGCTGTGGTCAATGTGTGCGTGGGACAGAACCATTGCTGTTAAGGATTTGGGATCAAAGGGGAGTTCGCTGTTGCGTTTAAAAGCTTCTTTTCTGTGCCCCTGAAACAGGCCGCAGTCCAGCAGGATTTTATCGGATCCTACTGTCAAAAGGTGCATGGAACCTGTTACCTCTCTTGCAGCTCCGAAGATTTGTATGTCCATATTTAGTCTCCTGTTCCGGTTAAATATCAATAGAAGTGTTAAATTCAATGTACAGAGGTTCTGAGTCAGTTTCCCTGTTAATGTCTTTAACAAAGGCCTGAACATCTGTTTTTATCAGGTCAAATGTATCAAAGTGCATCGGTATAACATATCCGGGATTTAAAAACTTAACAGCGCGGACAGCATCAAATCTGTCCATTGTAAAATTGCCGCCTATGGGAAGCATTGCAATGTTTATTTTATTGATCTCGCCAATCAGTTTCATATCGTAAAACAGACCTGTATCGCCTGCATGGTAAATTGTTTTATTGTCAATCGTCAGAAGGAAACCGCATGGATTTCCTGCATATTTTCCATCAGGAGTCATTGATCCGTGATGTGCAATGGTAAGTTTTACTCTGCCGAATTCAAAATCAAAAGTTCCTCCTATGTGCATGGGATGAACATTTGCGCCCTGATTCTGACAGTACATTGCAAGTTCATAAGGCGCGATAATCAGAGAACCGGTTTTTTTGGATATGGGAATTGCATCTCCGAGATGATCGCCGTGGCCGTGGGTGACAAGTACTGCATCAGGAGCAAAATCATCAACAGAACATGAAGCCGAAGGATTTCCCGTTATAAACGGGTCAATCAGTATTGTATGATCTTTACCTTTAATTTTAAAAAATGAATGGCCGTAATAAGAAATTTTCATGCTGACCTCCGAATTAGTTTTCAATGTTTTAATATAGGGAGGTGCACAATTAAAGTCAAGAACCGGTACTTTATTGTTCTTGATTTTCTGATAAAATATTCTATAATTACATAAGAATTCAAATCAGGAGGGAAAAATGCAGGCAGATTTAAGGAGCGACACTTTTACAAAACCCGGTAAAGAGATGCGTCAGGTTATGGCAAATGCAGAAGTGGGAGACGATGTTTTCGGGGAGGATCCCACTGTTAATAAACTGCAGGATATTGTTGCGGAAATGACAGGCAAGGAGGCAGGTCTTTTTGTTGCATCGGGCACAATGGGAAATCAGGTTGCAGTAAACACATTAACTCAGCCCGGGCAGGAAGTTATTCTTGATGCGAATGCTCACATATTTTTTTATGAGGCAGGCGCACCTGCTCTGCTTTCCGGTGTTCAGTTAAGGCCTGTTAAATCATCAAACGGGATTCTTACTGCAGAAGAAATTGAGCCTGCTATACGTGCTGATAATATACATTTTCCTCCCACTTCTCTTATCTGCTTAGAGAACACTTTGAACCGCGCAGGCGGGAGAATCTTCCCTCTTGAAGAGATAAAGAAAATCAGACTCCTGGCAGACAAGCACGGAATTAAAATGCATCTTGACGGTGCAAGGCTGTGGAATGCATCTGTTGCAGCAGGAATCCCTTTGCATGAGTATGGAAAGTATTTTGAAACTATGTCTCTCTGTTTTTCAAAAGGCCTGGGCGCGCCTGTAGGTTCAATTGTAGTGGGAGATTCAAAAACAATTGACAGAGCAAGAAGGTACAGAAAGATATACGGCGGGGGTATGAGGCAGGCAGGTATTATCGCTGCAGGAGCCTTGTATGCAGTTGAGAATAATTTTAAACGCCTCACAGAAGATCACAAACGTGCAAAAATTCTTGCGGAAACAATAAACTCTCTTAACGGGTTTGAGGTGAATCTTGACAGCGTTCAGACAAACATAGTAATTGTAACTGTTACTCGTAAAGACCTGACAGCTGAGAATGTTGCGGACATGCTTGCGGAAAAAGAAGTTCTGGTTCTGGCTCTTGGGGAGAGAATGCTGCGCCTTGTTACACACCTTGATGTTTCAGAGGAAGAGGTTCTTTATGCGGCAGATGTTTTAAAGGAGCTGTTCGGATAGATTTGCACTTTGTATCTCCCTTCCAAGTACAACTTGGGAGGGAGGGGATTGGGGGGCCGGGATTCACATCCCCCAGATTTGTACTTTGTACAAATCTCCGTCTCAAGTTGCACTTGGGGCGGTACTGAGTTTGGCCTGCCATCAGTAGTGGCAGACCAGGAATTTTAAAATTTTTACAGCA
>QNDG01000195.1 GCA_003645915.1 Candidatus Zhuqueibacterota bacterium
AATTTATATAATGATTGGATAGTGGCAAATGATATTCTGGATATGCGCCATAGAATATCTCCTGAATGTAACATGACAGAAATGTGTAATTTAGCATTTCAAAAACTCATTACAGGAAAACTCCGGGGAAAAATGGCTAAGACTACTTTGGGTGAAGATCATTTTGGAACAGTTTTAGTTCAAGCTGATGCTGTCAGTAATGTAGACAAAAACGGTTCTGACCGTATTAATCAAGGAGATAATGTCAGGCGTGTTTTTGCAAACGCAGAAATAAGCCAGTCTAATTCATTAATTCAAAAAACTACTTTGGATAAAACTACAGGAACTCCGGGAAACCCGTGGACATCGGGAGATGCTGTACAGATTACCGCTGCAGGATATCCTACAGGTTCTGTTATAGTAACAGTGGATGAGGTATATACTTCTGCCGGTACTGTGTTAACTCCGACTACCGATTATGTCGTGACTAATGAAAACACGGCTTTAGTTACAATATCTATTCCCGGAACTTCTTCTATATTGGCTTCATCTGTAGCCCTCAGAATCGATTATACCATTAATTTTGCCGCGGGTACTGGTGGGTTAACAGATGTACCAGAGACCTTTTTAGAGATCCGTAAAGAAGATTCTACATCATCCATAGCAACTCAGGATAGTGACATACGTGTCAGACTTGCAGGGCCTGTAGTAGCTTCTGACGGGACACATTATAATGTGCTTTCTAATCAAGGGGGGCCGGTTACAGAACAATATAATTTTGGACATCAAATGATATATCATAAATTAGGAGAGGGTTCTGCAACATTTGATATTAAAAGAGTTATTGATGGTTATACTATATTAGGAATAGCAAAGATCAGTATTGCCGGAGTCGTACAAAATATAGTTAATATACACAGAGATACAAATAGATATTATGTAACAATTAGTACTCCTGTCTCGGCTAATACTGATATAGAATGTACTTTATATACCGAAACAAAATTTTTTACCATGAATAAACAGGGTCGAGCTGTTTTAGATACCTTTGAGATGACAGAATTAACTCCTCTCGAGACTGCAACAGGATCACTTAATACATTCACTTTAGATAGTACTAATAAACAAATACTTGCATTAGGCAGTAATTCCACTTATGCTGGTGCAGGCATTGCTTATGTTGATGGAGTAATGACAAAGTTATCTACGACAAATTATCAATTTCCTACTGATACTACAAAATCAATGGCTACTATTGAATTTCCTTCAAATCCAGGAGCGGGAGCCCTTATAGAGATACCCGTATTAATGAGAAGCGCTATTTCAGATTCGGAAGGATATACATTCTTTTATCATAAAGTCCCATATCAAGGGCTATTAGATTCAACAACAGTCGGAACAATTGAAGCTACAGGAACTGCTTTAACAACAACTGCAGGGTCAGGTAGTATTGTAAATTATACGTACTCTGAAGGTACAGTTAAATTTACTCGAAATAGTACTGACATTGTAGGTACAGGTACTAAATGGGCATCATATATAAAATCCGGATATGAAATTACATTAGATTCTACATCAAACAAGTCCTATATAATTTCAAACGTTCTTAATGATACACAGATACAATTATCATCGCCTGCAGAGGAAAATTCTCCTGCCATTGGTGAGACATATACAATAAAGGCCCCTGATCAATCTGAAGCAATGGCTAATGTTATTGATAGACTTCCTACTTATAATGATGATAATGATGGATTGGCCAAAAATGAAAATATTTCGACAGCAGTGACTGATGGAAACCCGGTTCTTGAAACAAGAATAATATCCAGACCTCAGGATATGGTTCAATTACAACCCGGTAATGTTATATTTGGAGTTAATACAGCGGACAGAGGTCGAACAACAATTCATATGGACAGTACTGAGGCTCCCTTAGGATTAAATAATCTTGGTTTGAGATTTGAGAAGTTAGATTCAACAGGTGAATATCAAAAGACTTTTCAGTCATATATATTGAATAAGGAAAATAAGGGTAATTTGTATTTGATGGTGATAGGGAGTGAGACAGATAATACAGGGGCCTCGAGATTTTTCAGTGAATTTTCTAATAATGATTCTGTAGATATTTTTGAATTACCCGGTCGTCCATTATTGAAGAGAAGAACACAATGATAGGTTTATCTGATTATCTAAAAAAAATAGCAGAAAAGATTAATTATAAAATAGAAGAGATTAAGATTTTCTTTTCTGCCCCTAAACCTGAAAGGCCCTCATCAGAAACATTAAATATTGAAAAGAGCCCGGCACAGGAGGCTAATTTTCAATGGATAGCATATCAAGTTTTATTCACAAAAAATAGAGACGATTATTATATATACAGTATTTCTTTAAATCCTGATGGTAAGGAAAAAGAACCTGCGATAGTTTTTCCATCTGATTCAGATTGGTCGGGTGCAAATAAAAGAAGACCGGCTAAAGATATAATCCCCGGTGATATAAAAAGGGCCTTTCCTAAAGTTTTAAAGGGCCCTAATCTTTTCCCTTTCAGAGAATATCAGACTATTTATGTAAATATACATAAATCAGATAAAGGAAAATCTTATTCCGGAAAAGAGTTCAAAAAATTTTTTGATAATGATTTTTATGTTGTAATTTCTAAGAATAGGGAATTGAAGAACCCTTTTGGAAAACTCATTGGAATGAAATACCCGAAAAAGGAAGAAAAATGATAGAATTATTTAAATCTGCGGTCAGGGCCGCAAAATCAAAACAACCTAAATACAGAATGGATTATACTGTCATGAAACAGGTCTATAAAAAGCCCGTTCCTACTGATATTCCGAAAGAACAGAAGAAGAAATCTTTGCTACAACCAGTCCAATATGCTCCTCCCAGAGCCTGAATTATTATTTTTAAAAAATAAAATATCTAAGTCCTTTATTTTAAAGGACTTATTTTTCTTTAATAATCTTTGAAAAATAAATAGTATTTATTATAGGAGATTTTTATGTCCAAATTTGTTGGTGTTCCATCTGTTTATTCCAAATTAATTGAGCTCAGAAAATCAAAAACAGCCGAATTTAAAGGGAATAAATATTTAAAAGAGACTACAAAGCTCAGATATTATCAGGTTATAGGATCTCTTCATATAATGATGTTGGAACGGATGATTTTGGGAGATGCGACCGGATTAGGCAAATCATTAGAGTTAATAGCAGCATATACATTTTTAAAAGAAAAAGACCCATCATTAAAATTTCTGATTATTTGTCCAAAATCAGCAATCTATCAGTGGGAAGAAGAGTTTGAAAAATTTACTCGAGATATTTCTGTTAGAATACTGACTAATGAATATAATGGGTGTAAAGGATATGATGCACGGCTTTTACAATACCGGGAATTTTCTGAAGATGTTTTAGTAATGAATTATAACACCGTTTTGAATGAATATGACCGTATAAAAGATATTATGGGTCCTAATTATATGGTATGTTTTGATGAGTGTGTTGCATTTAAAAACAAGAAAACAAAATCACATTTTGCCTGTAAATATTTAGCTGATAATTCTAAAAGAGCATATGGTTTATCTGCTACTATAATAAAAAACGGTTTGGAAGAAGTCTGGGGTATTTATAATGTAATTGTTCCGGGATTATTCGGTAATATTACCAATTTCAGAAAAAATTATTGTAAGCAAAAATTGATGAAACTTCGAATAAATGGAAGAACACGATATATACCTAAAACTATGGGATATAAAAATCTGAAACAATTTAAACAGGTTTTAGATCCTTATTTTCTTTTAAGGCGGAAAGAGGATGTAGCCGCTGAATTACCAAAATTAATATCTAAGAAAGTCGTTCTGGAAATGTTTCCGGAGCAAAAAAAGCTTTATGGAGAGGCCTTGGCTGGGATCGTGTATGAGGAAAAAATAAAAAATGAATATTATGAAATCAGTGAAAAAATACGGAATGGAGATACGGATAAAAAAACTCTTAAAAAATATAAAGAGTTGAAAGATAAGTATGATAAATTTTTAACTCCTGAAGGTAAAAAGAGAGGAAAATTAGCCGCTCTTACTTATTGTCAGATGGTTAGTAACGGCCCTCAACTTATTGGTCAACCCTATGAATCAAGCAAAGAACGGGAATTTATCAGATTGATGAAAGAAGAATTTTTAACAGATAAAGTAATCTTATATACACGGTTTAGAAGTGGTATTCCTTTTTTAGAAGTATTGTGTAATAGAAATAAAATTAATTATACACAGATACATGGAAATATCATTAGTGATCGGGATCGAAAAAATGCTCGTCTCAAATTTCAAAACGATCCTGATTGTAATCTTATTTTTATTACACAGGCGGGTTCAGCGGCTTTAAATCTTCAAGCTGCAAATGTTATGATTTTTTATGATACACCATGGAGTTATGGAGATCTTGTACAGACTATAGGAAGAGCTCAGCGTATAGGCAGTTTAAGGGAACAAATTATTATTGTTCATATGATAAATAAAAAAACTATAGATGTCAGAGTTATGAATAGAGTATCATCGAAAAAAGATTTAAGTGATGAGATTTTAGGAGATACTGCTAAAGGCGCATTAGATTTTACACAGCATGAAGAAAATGTGATTGATGATCTTTTTAATGATATTCTTGATGATGCGGGTAAATATAATGAATAAATGTCCTTTATGTAATGGTTCCGGGAAAAAAATTGTAGCAGTAACCCACAAGTTATCAGGCACTCTAAAGACTTCTGTTGAATGGTGTATCTGTATGAAATCCCGTTTTGTTTCTGATTCTCCAAATTG
>QNDG01000196.1 GCA_003645915.1 Candidatus Zhuqueibacterota bacterium
ACTGCATACTGATTTAACCCGTGAGTCTCAATTCCAGCAGACCATACATCAATTTGATTACTTTTAAGGTGTCGTGTCCACCCTTCTGCCATCTGACTGCGGCAGGAGTTGCCTGTGCAAAGAAAGAGTATTTTAAGTTTATTCATTTTGTAATTCCATAATCATAATTATGATAATTTACTTGTGATTTACTTTCCGAAATTTTATATTTAATTGTCATGGTTACAAAACAGCAAATTAAACAACTTACCATGAAAATTGTCAGGGATTTTAATCCGGTCCGTGTTATACTTTTCGGATCTTATGGGTATGGTGAACCGGATGAAAATTCTGATGTTGATCTTCTCGTTGTCCTCCCTTCGGTTGAAAACCGCATCCGTAAATCCAGTGAAATCCATCGTTCCGTTTTCAGCGGATTCCCTCTTGATGTAATAGTTTATTCAGAACAATCCCTTAATGAAAGATTAAAGAAGGAAGATTTTTTCCTTCGTGAAATAATTCAAAAAGGCCAACTGCTTTATGAAACCCCTGACGCCTGAATGGATATCAAAAGCTGAGGGAGATTTTGCCACTGCACAGCGGGAGCTAAGAGCCCGTAAACAACCAAATTATGACTCCGCATGTTTTCACTCTCAGCAGTGTTCAGAGTAATATTTAAAAGCCATTCTGCAGGAGAATTCAGTTCCGATTCCCAAAGTACATGATTTATTATCATTATTGGATCTTCTGTTACCCATTGATTCCTCATGGGAGATGCATCGCTCTATTTTAAGTGAACTGTCTCTTTTTGCCGTACATTTTCGATATCCAGGTGAATCTGCCGGAAGAGATGATGCAAAAAGAGCATTACGAATGTGCCGGCATATCCGGCATCATGCCAGAAAAACACTGGGTCTGGAATAATTGCATTATTATTGTTAAAAGCATTAATATTTTTATTGTTTGTCTTGTAATTTACAGATCTATTTGTCATTTCGAATTCTCTCTCATTTTATATGAATGAGCTTCAAGATATCTGCCGAAAATCTCGGAAGAGATTATTATCAATGGAATTGAAATTAAATATCTTATAATGGTAAATTTCAGCCCCAGAAATGATGCCTCAAAAATTGTCATAGGTATTCGGACTACAGCAGCAGCTCCAAGATATGTGAGGATTACAGGGATTCTTGCACCTTTTCGGAACAGTACAGCAGCAACAGGAAAGGCAACATAGAGCCCGCCCACAGTTGTACCTGCAAGCAGTGTTACCCACAGATGAGCCATCAGCCCTGAACCTGTGCCAAGATGTTTTTCAACAGATTCCCGTTTTACCCAGACCTGAAAAAGCCCGATTAAAATAAAGGCAGGGGGAAGAACCAGAAAAAGGTTTTTTGCAAAATAAATTGTTTTCCTGCCCATCTGCATTCCGGAATCAATTCTCAGAATAAATGACAGCAGAATGAAGCTTGTGAAGAGAGAAAAAACAGTTGTTTCAATTATTTTGTCCTTTTTCATAAAAGTATCTCCCTGTAGATAATCCCTATTACGAGAGAAACAATCAAAGCAATTACAAGGCTGATAAAGTTGCGGAGCAGTGCAGTTTTTACACCAAGATATGTTTTTTCAATGGGAAATGTAATAACTCCCACCATCATTAAACTGGTTGAGAATGCTCCCAGTACAAAATAGGGGACTCCCTGATGCAGAAGCAGGCCGCATAGCGGGAAAGCTATAAACCCCGGCATCATTGTAATTGAGCCGAAAACAAGTGCAAGCGTAATTGCAAAAAATTGATTGTCAGCACCGAGGTAACGGCCTATTGTAGAGGCCGGAATAAAATAGAGGATAAATGCAGCAAGCACTATCACCAGAAGAAGGTCAGGAAGTATCTTTAAAAATATTTTCAGGGCAGTTTTCAGGGACAGTGCAGTCTTATTTTTATCTGCAATAACAGACATTATCAAAGCTGCGATTGTTGCCGAATACAGAAATAACATTTAATATTCCTTTTTCATTTTAACTTTTTCAAGCCATACATTGTTTTACAGCGTTTTCAAGTTCTTCATATTCGGGCACTTCTCTTTCCCAGAACTTTGAACTGTTAATAAAAATCGACGGAATCTTTTTAAATTTACCTGCTGACTGGTATCCTGCACTTGGGCTCACATCCGGAGTTTCGCCTGCATAGTAGATATCAACCCTGATTTTATCAGGGAATTTATTAATTATCTGTTCTATCATCTCCAGTATTTTTTTGCCTTTTGATGTTGGGGGAGATGCAAGAAGCAGCTCTACACGAACCCTCTGTTCAGTATCACTCATTTCTGTTTTGTCCTTCTGTAATATTTGTAATCATATGGCACACAGCCATCTTTAATTCCTGTGGCAGAGGGGAATTTCTTATAAACGATATTCCCTTTTCAATTGCGAGCCCTCTGATATTTGTTTCGATTTTATGCAGTATTTCCGGATCAGAAAGGAGGAAATCGCCTGTAATGTGTATGTTCTTAATGTACTGGTTATCAGTACTTATATGTAAATTTACAACACCGCTCTTTATTTTTGTGGATAACTTTGTTGTAAAAAGCTGTTTTTTCCTGAATGTCCATTCCTTTTTTGAATATTTTGATGCCAGGAGTTTTTCCGCGAGAGTTTTTTCCTCTTTGGTAAGAGGAGACTGCTGAAGCTCAATATTTAGTATTTCTGAAAAATGATTTATCAGGCCTTTTATCACGTGCTTAACAGAAATAGCTTTCCTTGCAGCTTCCGATAGATTTATCACTCTTTCTGCAACACTCTTAAATCCTTTTTCCTTAAATTTTAAATCAGATGGTTTAAGGCAGTTCTGCATTGTTTTTATATCAGCATTCACAAGAAAAGTACCACTGTGTACAAATGCAGAGTATAGCTCAAGCTGTGCAGATCCATAAATTTTTCTATTGTCTACAGTTATATCATTAACAGGTGAAAGTTTGGCTTTAACTCCGAAATCTTTGCAAACAGCTAATACAGCCTTCCCTGTAAGGCTGTACAACTGAGAAGGATCTTCAATGCCGAGGTGGGAAAACATTTCATTTCTGTTGAAAAACATGGAGTAACAGAAACTACCTGAATCTTGATATACTGCACCGCCAGGATTTGATCTTCTGACAATTGGAATATTGTGCTCAGTGCAGTATTCAATATTAACATCTTCTTCAGGATGCTGGAAAACTCCTATCCAGACTGACGGAATTGTCTGCCTGATACGAAGAGTAGGGGGACTTTTCTCTTCATCTACAAGTCTGAGAACAGCATCTTCAACAGCAAAGTGCATAAAAGGATCTTTTATACCGTCATTAAGAAGCCTCCATTTTTGTTTATTTTTTAACAAAATAGGAGCACCTCTCTTTTTTACACTCTTCAACCATGCCGGAGAATTCACATTTTATTGGTACAGATTTCAGAGTAGGAAGTTCTAAAATATCTTTAAGCTCCTGCCAGAATGTCTCTATTGCTGCATAAACACTCTGCTTACAGCATCTGGCTCCTCCCATTTCAGATATTTTGAGAAGAGCCTTTGCAGTTGTGAGCATTACAAGAGATCTTTCTCTGTCTGACATGTAATTGGCTTTAAGCAGAATTGAAACTGCTGTTCCTGAGCCTACACATGCTCCGCAATCTCCGCGGCTTCCGCATGTGCCGTAAGGGATGTTCTCTGCCCGTTTGAAACATCTCCTGATATCTTTTGATTCAATTTTTCTATGCTTAAGATTAAAAACTGCTGTCAGTATTACAGGTGTGACCAGAAAATGGTGTTCCACTCCAAAATCATTAAATGATGGGTGTTTCATGATCAGGTTTGCCATGTCCACTGGATCGGTACAATCCGTATTAAGACAGACACGTTCAATTATTTCGTCCTGTGTAGCAAGTCTGCATTCTTCGCACTGGTAATGACCGTTGGGGCAGATCCATTCTCCCTGCTCAATTGCTCCACAGAAGGAGCATGTATATGTTCCTGTTTTTTCAATCAGTTCCTGGCCGCAGATTGGACATGTGTAGGTAGCCATTTAATCTCTCCTGAAATTGTGCTATTTTTGCCTGAGATTGTATTTATTAATACAATCTTTGCAAACAGCAACACGTTTTACAGAGCAGCATGTCTGAATATTAACGTACTCAATTTGTTCCCGAGAAAATTCTTTACCACAGGCATCACATCTTATTTTTGTTTTTACATTTTCATTCATAATTCACCTAATATTTTTTTCAGTTTTTCCACGCCGGGAGATTTCCCGATTATTTTTACATCACCGTCTATAACAAGAGCCGGAGTCATCATTACTCCGAATTTGAGGATTTCATCAATTTTTTCTACTTTAGTAATCTCAAATTTTTTTTCAAGCTGTTCTGCTGCTTTTCTTACCTGCTGTTCCATTATTCTGCATTTTTGGCACCCTGTGCCGAGAATCTGAATTTTTGTCATGTATATCTACCTCATTATTCTAAGAATAGAGGTGCCCGAATTGGGCATCTCTGCATTCCCTGGTTATTTTCATTAAAACAAACTGCCAAAGATCAATCCAGTAATTGTTGCCATTACAACAACAAGAGATACAAATACCAATGTCTTTTTTGTACCGATCACACTTCTTATAACCAGCATATTTGGTAAAGAGAGTGCCGGGCCGGCCAGGAGCAGAGCAAGAGCAGGGCCTTTACCCATGCCGTTGGCAATCAGGCCTTTGATAATCGGGACTTCAGTTAATGTAGCAAAATACATAAAAGCGCCTGCAATGGAAGCAAAAAAGTTGGCAAAAAGAG
>QNDG01000197.1 GCA_003645915.1 Candidatus Zhuqueibacterota bacterium
ACCTGTTATTGTTGACGCATACTTTAAAAACCTGAGAGGAATTGATTTTTCTCTTGCATGGGAAGCAGTCAAAGCCTCGTCAACAACTCCGCATCGTAATTCACCGTTTCATATTCTGGATAAGTACGGATACTTTCCGGAGAACCTGCAGTCCCAGTCCGTATCTCTGGGGCTTGAAATTGCCTATGACGACTGGTGTGCTGCACAAATGGCCAAAGCTCTGGGCCATACTGAAGAATATGAATATTTTAACAAACGTTCCGGGTTTTATAAAAATCTCTTTGATAAGAAAACAGGATTCTTCAGAGCAAAAAATGACAAGGCACAATGGATTGAGCCCTTCAGCCCCCTTGTTTACGGCGGAAACGGAGGATATCCTTTTACTGAGGGCAACGGCTGGCAGTATCTCTGGTATGTTCCTCATCAGGTAAAAACATTTATCAGGCTTCTTGGCGGGAAAAACAGTTTTAATAAAAAACTTGATACATTTTTTACTCTAAAGGCAAAACCGGAAGATGTAAACGGCAATGCTTCGGGATTTATAGGCCAGTATGCTCACGGTAATGAGCCAAGCCACCATATCGCATATTTTTACGATTATTCGGGCAAGCCGTGGAAAACTCAGTATTTATGCGCAAAAATTATGAACGAACAGTTTACTGACACACCAAGCGGATATTCGGGAAACGAAGACTGCGGACAGATGTCAGCCTGGTATATTTTAAGTGCAATGGGTTTTTATCCTTTTAATCCTGCAAACGGAGTTTATGCAATCGGTTCGCCTCAGCTTAAAAAAGCTGTAATTAATCTTGAGAACGGCAACAAATTTACTGTAATAACTCATAATGCCGGCGGAAAAAACTGTTACATACAAAAAGCAAAATTAAACGGTAAAAAATACAATAAATCTTATATTACGCATAATGACATTGTAAGCGATGGTACAATTGAGTTTTATATGGGAGATAAACCCAACAAGAAATGGGGCAAAACAGCACCGCCTGCAACTGCGTGGCAGTATTAATCTTTAAAAAATAAAATGCACCTCACTACTTCAGCAGTTGGGGTGCATTTTATTAAAAATATCAACAAACAGCAGAACCAGCAATTGTTTTTTATCCTCCTGCTCTCTTTTATCTGCTGCTGAAAAATCATAAATTTCTTACGGTTCAATTGCAGTAATATAAGGAAGCTCGCGATAACGGCCGTCAAAATCCAGGCCATACCCTACGATAAAAAGATCAGGCACTTTAAACCCCACATAATCCACTTTAACATCCACTTTTCTTCGCGACGGTTTATCCAGAAGCACACAGGTTCTTATTCCTGAAGGTTCCTTTAATTTAAGATGTCCTGTAATGGTACTTAAGGTATATCCTGAATCAACAATATCATCAACAAGCAGAACAGATCTGCCTTTAATCTCCGCTTCAACGTCTCTCCCGATGCGTACCAGACCCGATGTCTCTGTTTCTCCGCCGTAGGAAGATACATCCATAAAATCAATAATTGCAGTTAATCCTGAGGAATGAAAATATCTTATAAGATCGGAAATAAAAATAAAGCTTCCTGTTAAAAGCCCTATAACAACCAGCTCTTTATCTTTATGATCAAGAGATATCTTTTTTGCCAGTTCCTCCACCCTGGTTTTAATTTCCGGTTCAGTAATAACAAAATCTTTATTCATGTCTGATCCTTGTGCTTAAAAATTGCGGATTAATCCGCTTCTGCAAATTATTTTCCGTCCTTTGTTAAGCCCTGCGGATATTCCGTTAAGAGTTTCAATAGTTTTTAATTTCTCTGCATTATACTGAACAACAGGACAAAACATCACTTTATAATTATTTACGGATATTGGAACAACCTCAGACAAAAGTGTTCCCTTTTTATCAAACCATATTTTTAAAATTACACTCTCTTTTACTTTTCTGCTGTACGACCCGAAAACAAAATTCCCCAGGCTGTATGCAATTAATCTGCCCTTGTATATTTCTATACCCTGCAGAACGTGCGGATGATGGCCTATAACTGCATCCGCTCCTGCGTCTATGGAAGCATGAGCATACCACTTCTGGTAAGATTTCGGATTTGTCTGCAGCTCACCGCCCCAATGGAACTGTACAATAACAAAATCACATTCTTTTTTAAGACTCTGAATACTTTTTTTAACTCTGTTAAACGATGGATATGCAGTACCGCACTTTTTCTGCTCTGCCCAGAATTCAGAAGGATATGTGAGGGAATACGACAGAAAACCGACTGTCTTATTATTTACCTTAATAACTGCCGGCCTTTCCGCTTTTTCTCTGTTGAGCCCTGCTCCTGTATGTTCAATCCTCAGTGAGTCAAGTACTGCAAGGGTTGATACAAGCCCTTCTTTGCCATAATCAAGAATATGGTTATTGGCAAGATTTACAATATCAAATCCGGCATTTTTAATAGAAACAGCATACCTGGGATCTATCTTAAAATTAAACTTTTTCTTAAATTTTGCTCCGTTAATCGTAAAAGGAGCCTCAAGGTTACACGTGGCAATATCCGCACTGGTTAATATCTTGTTAACATTCTTAAACGGATAATCAACACCTCTTTTTTTCAGAAAATACTCAACTCCGCCGCTGAGCATAACATCACCTGTTGCAGCAACAGATATAAAAGGCCTGACGTCAGCAAAATTCTGGTTAAGCCGGATTGATTTTACAGGATGTACGGAAAATGTTGTACCAATCTGCTCGCCAGCAGAAACAATGCCGGTTATACCTGCAATTAAAAATAAAACTGTAACAACTTTGATCATTCTATTTCTTTTTAGGCGCTGTCTTTTTTGCCGGTGTTTTTTTTACCGGTTTTACAGGTTTTGATGATGCAGTTTTTTTCGCGCCGGTTGTTTTCCCTGCAGGTTTTGTATCAGATTTCTTACCTGAGGATTTCTTTTTATCTTCCTCTTTTTTTATTTCTTCAATCTCTTTTTCTTTTGATTTAATTTCAGCATACAAATCATCAATAGTATTTATCAGCTTTTTTATTGCCTTATCTTCGGAGATATCTCCTTTTTGCCCGCTTTTATAAACATTGTATGTCTGTTTTCCAAGATCCTTCATGTTCTTTTCAACAGCTCTTTTAAGATTTAAAATATCAATCTCAAGTTTGCCGATAGCAGTATATTCCTTTGTTTTTTTTGCAGCAACATTAAATCCGTCAGTTACTGTCTTTTTAAAATCATCCCAGAATGACGTACCCATTTTCACACCTCCTTGTTTATATAAAATTCACGCTTTCTGTTTTACCTTTTTATACAAAGCATAGACAGCCTGCATACTAAAAATATAACCAAAGACTTAACGGAAAACAAGAAAATAAAATCCAACAATTGCTATCTTTGGAAATCTTATTACCTCTCGCATCGGGCGTAAAGACAAAAAGACAAGGATAAAACAAGACAAAAGACAAAATAATCCCGTTAAGAATACCAACTCCCGGTAAAATAATTTTGAAATTATCAATTTTCTTTTGTAGAATGTATCTGAGACAGATTTTATATAAATATTTACCATACAGGAGAAAAACATGAAAATAAAAAAAACTGCAAGCATTATTCTTATTATTCTTCTCAACATAAACAAACCGCTTTTTTGTTCTGACTTTCAAATACTAAAAACCAGCAGCTCGCAAATTGACATTATTAAACACAACAAAATTATCACTGTTACCGCATATTCTCCGGAAATAATCAGAATAACCATTAAAAAAGACAAAAGTCAGACGACAAATCCTTTCAGCGTAATACAATCTCCCAAAGGATTATTTAACACAATTGATGACAGAGGTAAAGTTCTTATTCTTAACACTGAAAAATTAAAAATATCAATCAATAAGAATCCTTTTTTAATAAAATTTTACACCTCGGATGGTAAATTAATAAATTCTGATTTCCAGCCCCTTGGAACAATTTTTCAGGGAGAAAAAACAACCTGCACCAAATCTCTTTTTAAAGACGAAAAATTTATCGGACTCGGAGAAAAAACCGGCCCTTTAAACAGGCGGGGCAGAACATACACAAACTGGAACACGGATCATTATGCATACAGCGTTAATTCTGATCCTCTTTATTCCAGCATACCATTTTTTATCGGGATACACGACTCTCTTGTTTACGGTATTTTTCTTGACAACACAAGCAGAACAAAATTTGATTTCGGAGCGTCAACAGACAATAAATTCTATTCATTCTCCACAGACAAAGGTGCAATGGATTACTATTTTTTCGGCTCCCAATCTGTCGCAGACATAATAAAAAACTACACCTGGCTTACAGGAACAATGGAAATGGTTCCCAAATGGATTCTGGGCTATCAGCAGTGCAGGTGGAGTTACTATCCGGATTCGGAAGTTCTGAGAATTGCTAAAACCTTTCGGGAGAAAAACATACCTGCAGATGTTATTTATCTTGATATTCACTACATGGACGGTTATAAAATTTTTACATGGGATAAAAAACGTTTTCCGGATCCCTCCAAAATGATTTCTGAGCTGAACAAAATCGGATTTCACGTCATTACAATTGTAGATCCCGGGATAAAAATTGACGCCGGTTATAATGCATATAATGAAGGTGTTCAGAATAAGTACTTTTTAACCTATCATGACTCTTCTTTTTATACAGGTTCAGTATGGCCAGGCAGATGCCATTTCCCGGATTTTACTGACAATAAAGTAAGAACATGGTGGGGCAGTAAGTTTTCCGCTTTGATCAAGCCGGGAGTGGAAGGTTTCTGGA
>QNDG01000198.1 GCA_003645915.1 Candidatus Zhuqueibacterota bacterium
ATTTTGCTTGTATTTGTAATCTTTGTGGGTTTGAGCTTTGGATTGTATGCTCAGCAGCAGATCCTTGATTTTGAAGAAGGAGCTGATATAAAGTGGAGTACAGATTGTGAAACCGATGCAAATATTTTCCTTTTGGAAGATTATTACGACGATTCATTTACAGGAGACGGGTGTCTTAAAGTAACAGGTAAATTCCGTGTTTATCCTAATGACTGGGGAACATACACAGATGCATTTTATATTTTTGACAACAAGCTTGATCTCTCGCAGTATGATGAAGTCAGATTTTGGGTAAAAATCCTGGACGCCCCAAAAGTGAACAGAAGCCTGTTTTTTACATGTGCATTAATGGATTATCCTGATGAGGCCTCTGGAAGGGAATTATGGCAGTGGGAAGGTGATTATGATCTGCTGTATATTCCAAGTGATGACAAATGGCACGAAGTAATCATTCCCTTTGACAGGTTGTTAATACCAGAATGGGAAAGCACTTTAAACGGTGTTTTTGATGCAAACGCAGTTTATGGATTTGATTTTACTGTGCAGGGTGACAGTACAGCTCCTGACAGCGTTGAATTTCTTATTGATAACCTGGTTGCATCAAAAAGCACAAAAGATGCATCTTTATTCAATTTTGATGAGAATGAGTCTGCAGGAGTGTGGGAATCACTGGCTGGCGATGAAGAGAATAATGTTTTTGAGCTTAAAAACAATACTACTGACATGTTTGAAGGTACAGGGTGTCTTGAAGTAAATAACATTATGAATACCTGGGGTACAGTAAATGTTGCCAGACACACTTTTGATTCTGCTGTTGATCTTACAGGTGCAACAGAGATAAGATTTATGCTTGATATTATTCATGAGCCTGCAGGAAAGGATTTTTACTTTGGCGTTAGTTTAATTGAATCAAGTGATGAAAACTGGCGCTCGTCAGATAAATATGCTGCGTTTCTTGCATACGGACGGCCTGAAGGATGGCTTGAATGCGCTTATCCGTTTGCGGATTTTACAGTGTATACAGGTACGGAAAACGGTGTTTTGGATTTGAGCTCAATTTCAAAGTTTGAATTTGTTGTCGGAGGAGATCCGTATGCTGAAGATGTGGATACACTTGTTTTCAATCTTGATAATTTATATGTAACACATTCAGGAGGAGGAACCCCTGTTCTTGATAGAGACGAGCTGATGGTTCCTGATAAATTTGATCTTACTCAAAATTATCCAAATCCGTTTAACCCGTCAACAAAAATCAGATTTACACTTGACAGAAAAGGTATTACTAATCTTAAAATCTATAATGGATTGGGACAATTAGTTAGAACTGTAATTGATAACAGGAACAAACTACGCGGTTCTTATGAATACACTGTTGATATGTCGGATCTTCCCAGTGGAACATACTATTACAAGCTTACTCATGCAGGAAGAACTATTACTAAATCTATGACTCTGATTAAATAATTTCAATTGATTCAGCGCAGGATGTTAAAAATCCTGCGCTGAAAACAGGAAACAAAATGAAACAATTTAAATATTTTATTTTTTTTAGTATTTTTATTTTAATCTTTTATATGTCATGTACATATAATCAGAATATGCAGGTGTTATCACCCAAAAAATATTTTTTAAAATCAATAGCGAAGAAAGATTCGTCAAGAATTATATATGCCGGGGTAAGATCATCAAGCTATGGTATATATCCGTTCCCTCAACCTGAACAATGGAATACTGCAATGGACACAATGTCTTCCTATTTCCCGGGTTCAACAAAATGCGCTATCTGGATTGTGGGAGTCATGGGCAGTAATTTACAGACATGCCAGATGGAATTCCCCTCTGATGGTAAAAATCATCCTCATGTAATTTTTAAATCATATGATAAGCATGAAAAATATCTTAAGTATTTTGACGAAAACAATATAAAGGTTTTTTTGCAAGTGGAACCCGCAAGTGCTTCAGTTCCTGCATTAATAGATTTAATGTTGAACCGTTATGGTAATCATAAATGTGTAATTGGCGTGGGAATTGATGTGGAATGGTACCGGGTTTCGGAAAAACCGGAATGGGGAATACCTGTTAAAAATGATACTGCAAAAATGTGGGAACAAAGAGTTAAATCCTTTAACAGTGATTACAGATTGTTTTTAAAACACTGGGACAGAGACTGGATGCCTTCAACATATAGAGGAGATATTGTTTTTGTTGATGACAGTCAGGGCTTTAACGGACTTAATCAGATGGTTGATGAATTTACAAATTACTGGGCAAAACATTTTTATCCGAATACCGTTTTTTTTCAGTACGGATACAATTGGGACAAACCCTGGTGGAAAAATCTGGTTAATCCGCCCAAAACAATCGGAGATGCAATTGCAGGGAAAATAGCTCAGGAAAGCGGCATGTTTTGGGTAGATTTTACATTAAAAGATGTGCTGCCGCTGGAAACAGGTGTTACCGGGATAACAGAATGAAAGAAATAATCAAAATTGTTCTGATTTTTAATGCATTGTTTACGATGTTTTTTTCCGCGTGTATTAAACCGAAGAAAAAGGAAGTTATTACAGGTGTAAAAATCTATAAACTTGATTCCGGTTTGAAGAATATTTTTGATAAATTTGATTATCTGGGAATAAATACAATTTTCTGTTCTCCGCAAATAGATTCATTAAAAGATTTTATATCTTTGGCAAAAAAACGAAACAAAAGAGTATTCTTAATTGTTACAGTCTTTTATAATCCGGAAGCACTAAAAAAGGACACTTCTCTTTACGCAGTTACAAACAGAGGCAGAATTGCAAAAGATGACTGGGTGGAATTTATATGTCCTGAAAATGAAGAATATCTTAAAAACAGGATTAAATATATTATTGATCTGATAAGAATATACAATCCTGATGGAATAAGTCTGGATTTTATCAGACAATTTGTTTACTGGGAAATGGTAATGCCTGAAACAAAACCTGAAGATATTGAGCGGGGATGTTTCTGTAAAAAATGTATCAATGGGTTTAAAGATTTTTCAAGAATAAAAATACCGGAAGATCTCAGTACAACAACAGAGATCGCAGACTGGATACTGCATAATCATAAAAAAGAATGGGGCGTATGGGAATCTGAACAGATATACAGGTCTTTGGAAAAGATAACAAAACAGATTAAGGCTGTTAATCCGAAGATATTGATAAACCTGCATATTGTTCCCTGGAGAAAAACAGATTATGGTAATGGAATTGAAAATATTGCAGGGCAGAATTTAAAAAGAATGTCACAACTTGCAGATTACATCTCACCTATGTGTTATAACCACATGTTAAAGAGAAAGCCGGAATGGATTTGCTCTGTTGTAAGAGATATTTCAAGAAGGAGTTATAAACCGGTTATTCCAAGTCTTCAGGTTGAAAAAGAGTATTTGGAGACAAAGGTGTCTGATGAAGAATTTCGGGACTCTGTAAATAACGGCCTGAAACCGCCATCTTCTGGCATAGTGATCTGGAACTGGGAGACTCTTATGTCGTGTCCGGGGAAAATAGATATTGTGCGAAATGCTTTTACAAAAGTAAGAAAATTTTAAAAATATTGTTAACTTATACATTACAGGAAATCAGTGCATGCGAATTATTATTCATAAAAATTACCAGACTCTCAGCAGATGGACAGCTCTTCACATTGCAAAAAGGATTAACGAGTTTAATCCGACTAAGAACAACCCTTTTGTTCTGGGGCTTCCAACAGGTTCGTCTCCTGTTGGCACTTACGCAGAACTGGTAAAACTGTATAAAGAAAAATATTTATCTTTTAAAAATGTAATTACATTTAATATGGACGAATATGTGGGGCTTACCAAAGCTCACCCTCAAAGTTATCACTATTTTATGTACAAACACTTGTTTGACCATGTTGACATTCCGGAAGAAAACATTAATATACTAAACGGAACTGCAACGGATCTTAAGAAAGAGTGCGAAGATTATGAGAAAAAAATTAAAGATTCAGGCGGGATCCGGCTTTTTCTTGGAGGAATAGGCCCTGACGGCCACATTGCTTTTAATGAACCGGGCTCTTCTCTCTCATCCAGAACAAGAATAAAAACCCTGACACAGGATACAAGAGTAGCAAATTCCCGTTATTTTAATAATGATCCGGAACTTGTGCCAAAAACAGCTCTCACAGTAGGTGTAGGAACTGTTATGGATGCTGAAGAAGTAATAATTATAATCAGCGGGAGAGCTAAGGCAAGAGCACTGCAAAAATGCGTTGAAGAAGGAGTTAATCATATGTGGACAGTTTCAATGCTGCAACTTCATAAGCACGGAATAATTGTTTGTGATGATGAATCAACAGAGGAGCTTAAAGTCGGAACTGTAAATTATTTTAAAGATATTGAAAATGATGCCATTAACATGAAAGATGTCTGACATGAAACGTTTGATAATTATTCTTATCTCTTTAACTTTGACGTTTATTTTTTCGGGGTGTCAAAAGATTAAAGACAGTAACAACCCAAAAGGTTTATTTGCTCACGATCTGAGAAATAACTGGGTCATTTTGTCTGATTCGTCAGGTACAATATCAGGTAAAGACATCTCTTCTCCGGGATTTTCGTTTGAAAAAACATATCCGGCAAAAGTACCTTCTACTGTATTGGCAAATTTAATTGAAGCGGGAGAGTATGAAAACGTTTTTTACGGAAAAAATCTGGAACTGATTGATAAAAATCGTTTTAAATGTGCATGGTGGTACAGAAAAATATTCAAACTTGGCA
>QNDG01000199.1 GCA_003645915.1 Candidatus Zhuqueibacterota bacterium
AAAAAGATTGGAAGACAGAGCAGGGGAAGATATTGCCTCTGAATATCTTCATGTTTCTGTTTTGTGTAAGTGTAAATGGACAAAAAAAGATATTCCTCAGCCTGAACTTGATCAGTTTTATGTGTCAGAGAAATATCCTGATTTTGCTTTGGGATTGACAACAGCAGAGGCTTTTGTGTCCCAATGCAACGGAGTGTTGGATGTAGAACTTAGTGATAATCAGGGAGTAGAAATATCAGCGTATTTTCCGGCAGAATTTGTTGAGAGTTAATTTTTTCAAATTAAGTTATGCCTGTAATTATTGAGAAAGATAGATAATTACAGGCATAATTTTTATATCATATATTTTGCAAGTGCTTGTCTTATAAAAATCAATCTTTTCAGAACAATCCTTTAATCACTCCGTCTTTATCCATAGCCACTCCTTCAGCTGCAGGTGTTTTCGGAAGACCGGGCATAAGCAGAATATCACCAGTAATAGGCACCAGAAAACCTGCACCTGATGATATTTCAATCTTGCGTACAGTAACCAGAAAATCCTTTGGTCTTCCAAGAAGCTCCGGATTGTCTGACAGTGATTTTTGCGTTTTTGCGATGCAGACGGGTAGTTTTTCCAGCCCGATTCTGGTTATTGTTTTTATATCCTTTTTCGCATCTTTTGTAAAGTCAACGGCTTTTGAACCATAAATTTCTCTGCAAACTGTCTCAATTTTCTGTTCAAGAGTCGAATCCAGGTCATAAAGCGGTCTGTATTTATTTTTATGCTCAGTCAGTTCAACCACCTTACGGGCAAGGTCTTCTGCACCTTCACCACCTCTGCCTGCGGAATCAATTACTGCAAACTCAATTTTTTTCTCACTTAGAAAATTTTTAATTGTTTTTATCTCTTCATCGCTGTCAGACGGGAATTTATTTATAGCAATAAGAGGCTTTACATTAAATTTATAAATATTTTCAATGTGTTTTTCAAGATTGGGAAGGCCTCTTTCCACTGCATCTGGATCAGACGTTGTAAGCTCTTTGACTTTTTTGCCACCGTGCATTTTTAAAGCCCGGACAGTTGCAACCAGTACAACGACTTTTGGATTTAAATTACCCGACCTTGCAACAATATCAAAAAACTTTTCCGCACCAAGATCAAAACCGAATCCGGCTTCTGTAACAACAAAATCGGATAATTTCAAAGCAAGCTGCATTGATAAAACCGAACAAGTACCTTGTGCAATATTTGCAAAAGGGCCTCCGTGGACAAAAGCAGGTGTATTTTCCGTTGTCTGTACCAGATTAGGTTTTATTGCGTGTTTTAAAAGAGAATTAACTGCCTGGCAGATATTAAGATCCCTGAGAAAAACAGGATTATTGTCAAAAGTAAAACCGAGTAATATATTTGAAATCCTTCTGCACATATCCTGATAGCTGGTTGATAATCCGAGAATTGCCATTATTTCAGATGACGCTGTTATGGAAAATTTGTCTTCTCTCGGATACCCGTTTTTACTTCCACCAAGCCCTATAACAATGTCTCTTAAAGATCTGTCATTCATGTCTATTACGCGGTTCCATGAAATTTTTCGCGGATCAATCAGAGGTTCTTTTCTTCGGAAAATATGATTGTCAAGTACTGCTGCAATAAGGTTGTGGGCTGATGTTACAGCATGGATATCACCTGTAAAGTGAAGGTTTATCTCTTCTATAGGATGAACCTGGGTTTTACCTCCTCCTGTGGCGCCGCCTTTCATTCCGAAAAGAGGTCCTAAAGACGGTTCTCTTAATGTGACAATTGATTTTTTACCAATACGGTTTAAACCAATAGAGAGACCTATAGATGTCGTAGTTTTCCCTTCTCCGGCAGGTGTGGGAGTTATAGCAGAAACCAGTACCAATGAACCCTCTTTATTGGTTTTAAATTTTTCTACGGTATTCAGTTTAATTTTTGCTTTGTAATCACCGTAAAATTCAATATCCGACGGTTCAAGGCCGATGCTTTCTGCAATTTCTGATATTGGCTTTAAAAATTGAGATTCCTGAAGTTTTGACATGATGCCTCCCTTTAAAGATGTTTACCTACTAATAATTAATATTATCAATAACCGGTTGATTTTACCAATGCCAGATAAATTCAAGTAAGATTTTTACCTGTGCTTGTCATAACAAGTTTTCCGTGTTTTACACCTTTGGTGCTGATCAAATGATTTGCAATCTCTTTTATCTTTTCAGGATTGCCTCTTACAGCGAGAACTTCAAGACAGTTTGTTTCATCAAGATGAATATGCATCATTGAAATTACCTCATTGTGATGATGGTGCTGGTTCTCTGTAAGATGGTTTGACAATTGATGTTTTTTATGGTCGTAAATTATGGTGATAGTCCCTACTGTTTCTATATTTTTTCCTTCAGTCTTCTGGTTCCACTCTTCCCTTACAAGTTGATCTCTTACCATATCTCTTACAGCCTCTGATCTGTTTGCATACCCGTGTCTTTTTAAATATTTATCAAAATTTTCAAGAAGCTGGCTGTCCATTGAAACGCCGAATCTTTTTAGTTTCTGCATTTTATGCTCCGGAAATTTTTAAATTAGCCATTATACAATCTAAGGCTGTTTATAAGTTATTGAAACACTTTTTTAAAGTTAATTAAATAAAGATTTATTTGCAAAGGATTTTGCAGTTAGAGAACAAAGAACCAGCTTGGATTTGTTGATGCATGCTTTCTGTTAACCGGGAGCTTTATGTAAGTATATAGAGGTCACTCCGTATAAATCCCGAATAAATATAAGTAAGTTTATTAATTGATAAAAAAATATTTATGTATCGGGTTTATTGATAGATAAAAAGTCTGTTGATGATTTATCCGGCTTGTTATTGACCTGCATTGGGACACACTTAACAGAGCCGTATGAACAGAAAATGCAGCAGTCTCCTGCTTTTGGTTTTAAATTTTCTCCGCAATTACTACAGACATAAATCTGAAGGCATGTGTTTTCGGGAATTGTTTCTTCCTTTTTATATCCGCAGCCGGGGCAGGTTATTATTGATTTATTCTTCATGTGTTGTTGGTATTATATCCTATTTATGCCTGAATTTATTTAACAGTTATCCGGTCTATTGTTTATTTTTTTCCTGAAAAAGGGGATAAGCATCGGCACCTCTTTTTGATATTTCTTATATCTATCCCCGAATTTTTGTAAAAGAAGTTTTTCCTCATACAATGAGATAAAGTAGTAAAAAGCTGTTATTGCAACAAATAAAATGATTGATGCCCATGTGGGGAATAGTACTATTATCCCAAGATAAAAAAGTATTGATCCGAGGTAAATGGGATGACGTACAATATTGAATACACCCGTATTAACTATTTCAGGATTTTCTCTTATTTTGCCGAATATAATTTTCAGACCTGATTGTGCAAAATAACCGGAAAAAAACAGTATTACAAGTGATATTGGTAATCTGAACAAGAAGGTGAAACGTACTGAATTTAAACATGAGAAATGAAATATAAATGAATCTGTAATCCAGGTTATAATAAAAATCACAAGCAAAAATATTTGCCCTGAATCTCCGTATCGATACTCCCCTGCAAGATCATGCCTGTCTGAGTGGCGCTTTTGTTTTTTGCGCGTCATTTATTAACTCCTGATTTTAATTAGTTTATCCTCCCGAATACACATAGTCTTCAGGAGGATTTTTAAATTATGCAGTAAACTGATCTGTATTAGTATTTTTATCTGGAAAGAATTTGTTTTTAAAATGTTCCTTCCACTGCTCACTGTGGCGGCTGCTGCTGTGATGAGGAAATGATTTAAAAAATATGTGGGTCAGAATTACCAAACCCCATGCCTGCCAGAATGTAATAGTAGTCAGTCCGAATATGTCCGGCATTAACCAGTTCCATAGTATCATTACAAATAATCCCAGTAAAAGACCCATTATCGCAGCAATAACAATCCCGCCGATTACCATTCCTGTAATTCTCAAAACTCCCCACTTCTCAATGATGTTTTCATGTTTATTCATTTTACACCTCTAATTTTTAGCAAGTAAATTTTTAATTTCACTTAATCGTGATTGTAAAAACCTGATGGCATAACGTTTTCTTGCAATAAGAGTGTTTATTGGTTCGCCTGTTTCTTCAGACAATTCTCTGAAAGTTTTTTCTTCCACGACATTGTTAATAAAGACATACTTTTGTTTTTCAGGGAGTTCATCAATTGCAGACATGATCTCATTCATGACATATTCTCTGTCCAATTGGTTCTCAATGCTTCTCATCTTATCTTCAACAATGTCTTTAAAACAGATATTGTCTCCGGCCGGTTCCTCCAGCGATACAGTTTTAATACGCTTTTTTCTGTACCAGTCAATAACCTTGTTTTTTGCAATGGTAAACAACCATGCGGAAATGTTGTCAATTGTTTCAAAAGCATTAAGGTGAGACAAAGCCTGCATGTAAACCTCCTGCAGAAGGTCTTCGGATTCTTCGGTAGAAGATATCTTGAACCGAATAAATTTGAACAGACTTTGGTGATTTTTGGCTATTGCCTGATATGCATTTTTTTGTTTAACGTTATCCATCTCAATATTAAAGACGTAAAAGATTAGGGGTTATTGTAATTTATTTAATCAATTAATAACTGAACTTTGGCAAATTTCGTTAAATGAAGGTTTTTTGTCGATGAATGGATTTCACATACTATAAATCTCTTCATTATGTCATTCCGGTTGTGTTTTAAGCCGGAATCCACCTTTTCCCTCCCCTCTGGAT
>QNDG01000200.1 GCA_003645915.1 Candidatus Zhuqueibacterota bacterium
CCAATTTGAGTGATATAGCAGCAATGGGAGCAGAGCCAGGATATGCTGTTGTAAACATCGGCATTCCGGAAAAATGGACTGTGGAAAATATTGAAGAGATCTACAGAGGAATGACAGAGAGCATGTCTTTAAGCGGATGTGTGATTATAGGCGGGGATTGTGTGAAATCTAAAGCCAAAGGTTTTATTTCCATAACTGTTACAGGATCTGCAGAAAAAAACCGGCTTGCAAAAAGATCCGAAGCAAAGCCCGGAGACTCTGTTTTTGTAACAGGGAGCCTGGGAGGATCAAGAGCAGGATTTGAAATACTCAGCAAAAACAGGGATCAGACAGATTATAAAAAATCCGTAAATAAATTTTTAAAACCTTTGCCAAGAATTAAGGAAGCCGGAGAACTTGTAAAGAATTTTAATGTCAGGTGCATGATAGATATAAGCGACGGACTCAGCTCAGAAATCAGCCATATATGCACGCAAAGCGGCACAGGAGCGGAAATCAGAGGAGAGAGTGTTCCGGTTCATCCGGAAGCAATAATTTTTGCTGAAAAAAACGGTTATGACCCTTTGACCTATGCTCTGGCAAGCGGTGAAGAATACGAACTTCTGTTTACTGCAAGTCCTGAAAACAGTGAAAAACTGATTAAATCCGATTTTGCCGGAGATGTATGTCCTGTAACGAAAATCGGCTTTATTACAGATAAAAAAGGTATATTTGTCAGGATTAAAGATAACAAAGTACCAATAGCAGAAAGAGGGTGGAACCATTTTTCCTGAAATCCACAGGTTCTTCAAATCAGAAAGAGATTCATCTGTGGCGGATTACGATGTGTTTGCAGAAGTTTACGATTCGTTTATGAGCCATGTGGATTACGGAGAGTGGGCCGAATATATTGACAATCTGCTGAAAAAATACGGACAAGGCGTTAAATCAATAGTTGACTGCGGATGCGGTACAGGCAGTCTGTCCGGGGAACTGAAATTGTTGTCGTATAATGTATCCTCGTTCGATTTCTCTTTCAGCATGGTGAAAAAAGCGGGAGAAAAAAATCTTGCAACATTATGGCAGGGTGATATGTGTGCAATCCCGCTGAAAAAAGAGTGGGACAGCGCAGTTTGTCTGTACGACTCTTTTCAGTATTTACAAAAGGAAGAGATTCCTCTGTTTTTAAATGAAATAAAAAGGATTCTTATACCTGGCGGTATGTTTATAACGGATCTGGTTCCGGAATTGCATTTAATATCATATTGGTATGATTTTACTGAGAAGGATTCTATTGGTAAATGGGAAATTGACAGGGCCAGCAGGCTTTTCCGGGAAAAAAGAGAGCAGCATACAGATTTTGTTTTTACAAATAAACAGACAAAAGAAGTTTTTTATGAACACCACATTCAGTACGTGTATTCAATAAAGGAAATTTGCAGACTTTTGGAGGAAAACGGTTTTTCTGTAGAAGGAGTTTTTGATGAGTTCTCCGAAAACAGCGGAACCGAGTATTCTGACAGAGTTCATATTTTGTGCAGAGCGGAGGAATAATTTTGGTTAAACTGAACGGTGTATGGTACAGGGCAGACGGGAATACAATTCTTGAAAATATCAGACTTGATATAAAGTCCGGAGAGTTTGTTTCAATTGTAGGGCCCAGCGGAGCAGGTAAAAGTACTTTGCTCAGGCTGATACATATGGAAATATTTCCCACCCGCGGTGTGGTGGAAGTGGCTAATTATAAAAGCAACACAATAATGGAAAAAGAAATTCCGCACTTAAGAAGAAAAACAGGAGTGATATTTCAGGATTTTAAACTTCTTGAGGACAGAGATGTGTTTGAAAATGTGGCATTTGCTCTGTGGGCAACAGGAGTAAGAAGAAGCAGGATTAAAAAGAAGGTTTTTAAGGTGCTGGCGGAAGTTGGCATAAGTCATAAAAGATTCACACCTGTTGTTCAGCTTTCCGGAGGAGAAAAGCAGAGGGTGGCAATTGCAAGAGCAATTGTTAATGATCCTTATGTGCTTCTTGCTGATGAGCCGACGGGGAATCTGGATCCTGATGCAACTGAAGATATTGTGGGTCTTATTAAAAGAATAAACAAAATGGGCGTTGCAGTACTTATGGCAACGCATAAAACCGAGCTTGTGAAAATTTTAAAAGAGAAAACAGTGCGCATTGAGCAGGGAAGGATTGTTTCATGAGTCTTAATGTTTTGTACTCATTTAATGAGGGAGTAAAAGGGCTGAAGCGGGTTCCAATGGCTACGATTATTACAATTACCACTATTGCAGTAACGCAGATTCTTTTCGGGTTGTTTCTGTTTTTTACTGTAAATGTGCACTATCTTATAAACGAAATGAGAAACAAAGTTACTCTTGAGGTTTTTATTGATGCAGGCCTTTCTGATAAAGATCAGAAGCTGCTTGGTGAAAAAATATCTTCATTTCCCGGAGTTGCTTCTGTAAAGTATGTTTCAAAGGAAGAAGCATTAAAGGTTTTTTCCAAAGAATCGGGCATTGATCCGCTGTCTATTCTCGGAGAGAATCCTCTTCCCAGTTCATATCACATAACAGTTACAAATGAAAAAAGAACACCTGATGAGATAGAGAAGATTAAGCAGGGTATTTCAGATATCAACGGAGTTGATGAAGTTGTTTATAACAGTACTTTTTACAAATTGATATCAAAGTACAGTAGCAGAGTTCTGTTTGCCGACGGATTGATTTTCGGACTTGTGGTAATTGTAACAATTTTACTAGTTGCTAATACGCTCCGGTTGTCAATCCTTACACAGAAAAAAACAATAGAGATAATGCAGCTTGTAGGTGCAAGTAAAAAGTTTATCAGAATGCCGTATCTTTTACAGGGAATGTTTCAGGGGTTAATAGGCGGAGTATTCGGTTCCGTTGCAATAATTATCTGTGTGATTATTGTAAAGATATATTTTCCCAGACTTTTTACAGTATCTCTGCCTGTAGCAGCAGTACCGCTTTTACTCGGTATGATTCTCGGTTATATTGGCAGCAGTATTGCGCTTAGGAGATATCTTGCAGAGTAAGAAGCAGGATTGCAGATTAATGTTCCGTAAAATTCATTATTGATGTGGATTTTCAGATGCCGGTAAAGAAATGTTGAATTCTGAATGTTGAATTTTGAATTAAAAAAAGTATATCCATTTCCGGGCGGAGATTTTCCCGATTCTGATTATTATAACTTTTTCTGAAAGATAATCGGGATTAATAGATAGCTGAGTGTGTGTTTTATATGTTAAAGTTGGGTTAAGAGGAGCGTGTTTTCTTTTTATATCAAAATCCCGATTCTGACTATCATCCCGATTCTTATTATTATAGTTTTTCACTGCTGTCCGGTTAAGAATTAAATAAAGAGCATTGTAATATTCTAAAATTATCAGGTGGTCTGAATCCACCATAACAAATAAGTTCTTTTAATGATTTACGTTCAAATAAATTCACCTGAATCAACCTGATAAGTGTCTGGATGCTGTATTTGCTTTTTAAAATAAACTTATGGTAACTTAAAATCAAGTAAGCAATCATAGCAATCCAGATTTGAGTTAATACGGCATTTTTTGAAGTACCCATAAAGCTTTTAATTTTCAGATTCTGCTTTATGGTTTTAAAGAACAGTTCGATTTCCCAGCGAGCTTTATAGATGTCAGCAATAGTAGTTGCCGATAGTCTTAAATTATTTGTCAGAAAAATAAGGGTTTTATTATTTTTTCTGTCAAAATATTTTATTTTTCTCAAAGGATGAGGATATTTTTTATGAGTATTGTAACCGGTAAACTCAATAATTTCATCACATAAAACATCTGATTTGTCATTGATTGTTTTATTCCTGATTACTTTATATGCGGCATTTGTCTTCATCCTTGTAATAAATTGTATCTTATTGTTTTTATAGTGCTTGTACTGATCAAAATCATGGTAACCTTTATCAAAAACAACGAAACTTCCAGGAGGGACATTAAGTTCTTTGGCTGCCTTTGTATCATGTACCTTTCCATTTGTAATATGCAGAAAATTCGGCAGCAATCCGTCTACCTGCATAAGTGTGTGAATTTTGACAGCGCCTTTTTTCCTTCTGAACTTTGCCCACGGAAACATGGAAAGACAAAGGTCAATCGTTGTTGAATCCATGATAAAAAGTTTTTTTGAAAGTTTTAATTTGTATTTCGGCGCAAAGGTCTGGACACGGTTTAATAATTTGAAAAAGATGTCTTGATATATCTGATAAGGTCTTTTATTGTTAGCATCTGACAGAGTAGAACGATTTGCTGTTGTACATCCAAGATGGTATAACTTATTTGATTGTGACTTAGTGCCTTGAATTGTATCTCTTAAAGAATTACGACCGCTAAGTTGAGCAAAAAGCAAGTGAACGAACTGAGTCCAGCAGTTCAGTTTTCTGACTCTATAATCGCCGTTATGACGATTAACAATATTTTGGAATTCAAGTCGTGAAATTAATTGTAGCATTTGTCGAAAAATTGTATTATTATATGCCATGGCCCTTAACCTCCTGTTTTGTTATGTTTTATGCTTATAACAATATAACAAATTTTGAGGTTATTTGGGCCTCTTTTTTAATTATTTTACATTCTTAACCGGACAGCAGTGAAAGTGTATATTAAATTGTGAAGAATGCGATGTTGAAAAAACTTATTAAGGTACGCAGACAGGTCAACAATCTTTATTTTAAACAAGGATGGAGCAAAAACAAGGTTGTGGAAGAGCTTGGAG
>QNDG01000201.1 GCA_003645915.1 Candidatus Zhuqueibacterota bacterium
CAAAAATCTGCTTTATAGGGCACTCTCACAAACCATGTGCTTTTATACATGACAGCACAAAAATAATTATACCTGAAAATACGAATCATATTGAAATTGAACCTGATAAAAGATACATTATAAATACCGGCAGCGTGGGTCAGCCGAGAGACGGAGATCCCAGAGCAGCTTACGGAATTTTAGACACTGATAAAGGTCTTTTTGAATTGAAGCGGCTGGTTTATCCTGTGGAATCAGTACAGGATAAAATTAAAAACTGCGGACTTCCGTGGCAGCTTGGTTACAGACTCAGTCTGGGGCAATAAAAATACGGGGATAAAAATGATACTGCAAAACTCTGATAATAAAATAACAAATTCTGATAAAATATCCGCACATCTTTCTGCTCTGGCACAAAAGCTCAACATATCTGCAGTTATACTTGTAAACAGCGCAGGACAGATCATTTCCAGTTACACATCATCGTCATGGAATTTTAATACGCTGTCAATTGCAGTACTGAGCTCAAGCACATATGCAGCAGCAAATGAAATGGCAAAACTGATATCCGAAAGAGGCAATTTTTTAACTGTTCTTCACGAGGGAACAAATTACAATATTCTTACATCAGCCGTAAGCAGCAGTTATTTCCTTGTAGTGGTTTTTCCAAAAACAACTACTCTGGGGCTGGTAAGGATTTTTACCAAAAAGACAGTGGAAAATCTCTACCCTGTTTTACAGGCGGAAAACAGCAATGTCAGACAACAGCAGAACGAACTGGATGAACATTTTCAAAATCTGTTAAGCGATGAACTTGACAGAGTTTTTAACGGATTATAATCCAAGCATCAGAAAAGGGAATATTATGTTTATCAATCAGGCTTTAAATGAATTACATCTTAAAATCGTCTATTACGGACCCGGTTTAAGCGGCAAAACCGAAAACCTGAACTACATACATAAAAAAATTGATCCTGCTTTAAAAAGCGATCTTATGATGCTTAAAACAAGAGAAGACAGAACAATATTTTTTGATTTTATTCAGCTTGAAGTTGGAAGGATAAACGGGAAAAAACCGAAATTTAATCTTTATACAGTTCCCGGTCAGGTAAATTACGACCTTACAAGAAGGATATGCTTAAATGGTGTTGACGGAATTGTTTATGTGGCTGATTCCCAAATTGACAGACTGAAAGCAGATCTTGATACACTTGAGGATCTTGAAAAGAACCTTCTTGCATACGGCAAGACTCTTGAAAATTTTCCGTGGGTGCTTCAGTACAATAAAAGAGATCTCCCGTCTGCTGCTCCTGTGGATCTTTTAAACAGTAAACTCAATATCTATAATGTACCCTATTTTGAAAGTACTGCAATAACAGGCAACGGAGTGTTTTCAACTTTAAAAGAAGTTATCAAACTTACAGTATCTATGGTACACGAACGCTTAAAAGAAGAAGAAAGAGCCGGAGTATGATAAACAAAACAGAAGATGTTTCCATAAATAATATACAGGACTCAATAGAAGATATTATCAGGCACTATTCGTCAGAAGAAAGATGGGATTCTATTTACATCTTCTCCTCAGAAGGCCTTCTTATTGCAAGCCACAATAATTCAGATTATCCTGAGGAACTGCTTCTGGAATTTGCTTTTACGCTTATAAACGGAGCCAACCTTCTCGGAGACAACCTTAAAGTAAAAGAGATTATTTTAAGAGATATAAAAAAAAGGCAGCTTATATTCCACTATGTAAAATTTTCTGAAGACGAACTGATTATTGCAGCTGTATCATCCGGGAAAAAAGGGTTCAGAAGAGCCATGGGAAGACTGGAAAAAAGTCTGAGCAACATATACAATTAATAATTAATATTACATACCTTGATTTAAAATTCAGATTATTTCAATTAATCAGTAAAATTAAGAAAGTAAGGTCTTACAACATTATAACAGAGTAAAAAATTAAGCCTAACCGTAACAGCAGGACTTTATTCAATCTCCTCATCTGAAATAACCTCAATACTGTTTTTTAAAAACAAAGCTGTAGTAACTCCGCACCCCTTGATAATTTTATCTCCTGATCTGATGTAATGCACACCGCACGAGGGGCTTCTCTCTTTAAATACTGCCTTTTTAATACTTAATAACTTTGCAATTTTTAAAGCCTGATCTGCGCCCTTAAGGAAATTGTCTGTTACCGGAATATTGTCTCTGTTTTCAACAAATGCTTTACTTTCCAAAACTTCTTTACCTGTACCATTAAAGATCTCTGCAGCCGGCCTTGGTGTGGGAAGCCCCCCAAGTTGTTCAGGACATACCGGAACCACATTATATCTTGATAAAAGATTAATAATCTTCGGATCAGATTTACTCAACCCGTCATAACGACAATTAACTCCGAGTAAGCATGCGCTTACCAATATTTTCTGTTTTTTCATCTGGATTTGTACAGTATAACAGCCGGTTTATTAAAAATTTGCTTAGCAAATTCATTAATCTGATCAATATCTACAGTATTATATTTTTTACAATAACTCTGGTACGATATATCTTTTAACCCGCAATAAACCATATATGCAAGAACAGTTGCCCTTGAACTTGAAAACTGACCTTTATACGCCATATCAAACAATACTTTTCTCTTACCGGTTTCAAAATATTTTTGGTCCACACCCTGATCTTTAATTTTTTCCATTGACTGCAGAATAATCTTCTCTATTTTTTCAGTATCTGACTTTTCTCCGGTAATTTTTATAACCCAGTAACCAAATCCATAATCATAAAAATAGTAAGATCTTAAATTTTCCGGTTTTATATTAATTTTTCTCAGCTCATTTTCCAGAACACTGTTCATTCTTGCAGCAAAAACTTTTCTTAAAATAATTCCTTCAAAATATCCCTTCTCATACATACCAGGCATTCTTAATGCAACCACAACCTTTGTATTCTTTTCTTCAGAATATTTAACGATCCTGAGATTATCTGCATAAGTACCTATGTTTATTTTATGTCTGACTTTTTTCTGCCTGTCCTTTCCCCTTTCCCAGCAAAGAGATAAAACTTTCAACATCTCATTGCTGTCAAAATCTCCGCTAAATGCTACAACTATATTTGAAGGGACATAATAATCTTTGTAGAATTTTTTAAGCGTTTCCGGTTTGATATCCTCTGATATTTCCAGATCAGGAATCAGAACATCTGAATTTTTAAAAAGTAGTTTTCTGATTTCAGCAGCTTCTTTTAAAGAACTGTTTCTCTTTTTGTTTTTATTTAATTTATCACGGATAACTCTTTCAATGTGCGCTTTATCAAACAGCGGATGAGAAATTGTCTCACAAACTATTGCAAAACATCTGGAAAAAGTCTTCCTCGGTGCCCTTATCTCAATTGTTGAAGTAACATCGTCAGTCCAAACCCGTATTCTGCCGCCATTAGTTTCAATATCCTGAAAAATCTGCTGCCTAGTTCTTATTGTGCTTCCTTCCAGTATCAGATTATTCATCAACTCTGCCATTTGATACTTTTCCGTAAGCTTTCCTGCACCTATAAGAAAAACGGCTGAAGTTACCGGAGAATCTTTCTTTGCAAACACTACTCTTAATCCGTTACTCAGACTAAACTGCTTTACTGAATTATTGTTAAAACAGGAACTAAGTAATGCTGCTAATAAAATGATAAAAAATATTTTTAATTTTTTCATCTATCTTACCTTCTCTTCAGGGTTTTCAGGATAAAGTATAACGGATATGTAAGAGTCTGCCGATAAATATTTGTTTGCAACTCTCTGTACATCTTCTGCATTTACCTTCTTAATGTTATTAAGATAAGTCTCAGCAAAATAAAAATCTTTATTAATTGACCAGAATGCAAGGGAGTAAGCACAATCCAGTATGTTCTCAAGATTGTATGCCTCACCTGCCACATAGTACATTCTGGCTTTTTCAAGCTCCTTGGGAGTTATTGAATCATTCCTTAAGACCCGGACTTCTTTTAACATTGTACGCTTTACTTTTTCCGCTATTTCAGGTGAACATGCAGCATAAAGAACAAAACACCCGGGCTCTCTTGAAGTTATGTAATTACCCCACGTCCAGTAAACATCCGCCATTTTTTCTGTTAATTGATTATTGAGCCGCGAACTTATTCCGATTCCAAGAATCTGAAGAATAATATCCATGGTAAACGTATCTTTATTTCTGATACCCGGTGAATGCCACCCCACAGATACAACAGCAGCATCACCGGAAGCTCTGCAGCTTTTAATGACAATATCTTTTGCGCTGTTCTGCTCCGGCTCCTGACTCCATGAAAAATTTAAAACAGGACTGCCTTTAAATGTTCCGAACAACTCTCTGCATTTTTCTTCTACAACTTTTCTTTTAATATCCCCTGCTACAACAAGTGTCATATTTTCCGGGACGTATAAAGATTTATAATAGTTTTTCAGTATATGGTCTGTTATATTTCTGATTCCTTTTTCGCTTCCAGCCGGAGATAGTCTGTATGGATGTTTTGTATATGCATGCTTAAAAAACTCTTTTATCAAAATATTACTGATATCACCCTTTCTTCTCTCAATATCCGACAAAATAGACTTTTTCCCGGCACATATCAGAGAATCCGTAATTACCGGATTAATTACTGCGTCTGCAAATATTGACAAAATATCGTTGATATATTCCTTCCTGACAACAACGGAAAATATTGTAAAATCTCTTGTTGTTCTTGAATAAAATCTTCCTCCAAACAAATCAAGTTCCCGCTGGATATC
>QNDG01000202.1 GCA_003645915.1 Candidatus Zhuqueibacterota bacterium
AATATTATCGTTACTTGAAAGGCATAGTCGGCTTTTAAAGAAAAATATAATAAATACTCAGCAGTATTTTTATAATTCTGTTAAGCAAGGTAAAAAGATTCTTCTTGAAGGAGCCCAGGGGACTCATCTTGATATTGATTTCGGGACATACCCCTTTGTTACATCTTCAAATACAACAATAGGCGGTGCAAGTACAGGCCTTGGAATCGGACCAAAGCTTATAGGTGATGTTATTGGTATCATGAAAGCATACACTACAAGAGTAGGTAACGGTCCGTTTCCCACAGAACTTACAGGTGAGATCGGTGAAAAAATAAGAGAAATAGGAAGCGAGTTCGGTGCGACAACAGGAAGACCAAGAAGATGTGGATGGTGGGATGGCGTTGCAGGAAAAATTTCAGCCCAGTTAAACAATATTGATTATTTGGCAATTACAAAACTTGATGTGCTCGATTCATTTAAATCAATTAAACTGTGCGTTGGTTATAAAATCAACGGAGAGATAGTTCAGTATTTGCCCTCTGATCATGATGTTGTAGATAGAATTGAACCAGTGTATGAGGAGATGGAAGGGTGGAATACAGAGCTGAGAGAGATAAGAGAGTATGACAAACTCCCTGTGCAGGCTAAAAAGTACCTTGAAAGGATAGAAGAATTCACAGAAGTTGAAATCCTGATGGTTTCTGTAGGGCCGAGGAGGAGTGAAACTATCTGGAAAAAAGACCTGACATAAAAAAGAGTGTAAAATACTGAAAAAAGTAAATTTCTCTATTGACATTTATTTTCTTGTTTATTATCTTATCTGACTTCTTGAGGGTGTAGCTCAGTTAGGTAGAGCAACGGCCTTTTAAGCCGTGGGTCCTGGGTTCGATCCCCAGCACCCTCACAAATCTAAGCGCCCATAGCTCAATTGGCAGAGCAACGGACTCTTAATCCGTAGGTTCAAGGTTCGATTCCTTGTGGGCGTACAAAACGAGCCCGTTACTACGGGCTTTTCTGTTATAAGAGTTGAGATTCCTTTATTTATAATTTTCTTACAGAAATTGATGTAAAAGATTAGAAGATGGCATAATTTATTTTAAAGAGATTTTTTAGCACAGGTCAAATCTCTAAATAATTATGTCTGATAAGTTAAGCATAAAATAACTGAATAATCCGGGCTATGCATTTTGACGTTCTGACTCAGTAATCCATTTGTAATGATTCATTAAATTTTGTAATTAAATTTACGATGTTAATTCTATCTATTTATAGAAAAATTTTGTTATTGTATGCAATGGTCTTTTAATATCCAGTTTTGTTATAATATTGCGCTTATAACCACATAAGAGAATAATTTTTCGGGATAGGAGAAAATAAAAATATTTTTTTACTTAACCATGTTGACGAAAAATAAAAAAATCTATTGCTTTTTAGTATAAGAATTTTTATAATATGCGAGCGATTTATTCCACCTCTAAGAATGTGGATTTTTTATGAAAGTTGGAATAGTTATTCCAGCATACAATGCTGAGCGTACAATCAAAAACGTTCTTTTACAAGTTCTGAAATTTGCAGCACCGGACAATGTGTTTGTTATAGATGATGGTTCTTCTGACAGGACTTATGAAATTGTGAAAAAATTGAATGTAAATGTTATCCGTCATCAAAAAAACCTTGGTAAAGGTGAAGCTCTTAAATCAGGATTTAATGAACTGATTAATCTGAAGTTTGATGCAGTTTTAACAATGGATAGCGACGGACAGCATTCGCCGGAAAAAATTCCGGAATTTATAAATATAATGGAGAATTGTCAGTCTGATCTGGTTCTCGGTGTAAGATCACTGAATTTTTCAAATATGCCTTTTGACAGAGTTCTTTCAAATAAAATAAGTTCGTTTATTGTGTCTTTAGCATGTGGTAGAGCAATTAAAGACAGCCAGTGCGGATTCAGGCTCATACGAATTGAAAAATTAGGAGATCTGATTCTGACAGGAAAAAGATACGAGCTTGAAAGCGAACTTATAATACTGGCAGGTATAAAAGGCTGGAACATTGATTTTTGTTCGATCCCTGTAATATATAACGGATCAGGCAGTAGTATTAACAGGACAGTCGATACATTGCGATTCTGTAAAATGGTTGTAAAGATGGTTGGAAAAAGATAGTATGGTTGACAGCGTGGTTAATTTGTTAAAATCTCTTCCAAAAGAGATTATTACACTGATAATCGCAACTCTGCCTGTTTTTGAGTTAAGAGGCGCAATACCGTGGGCTTTATCAGCTCCTCCTATTGGCGGAGGTCTTTCATGGCAGAGCGCATATGTTTTTGCAGTAATGGGGAATTTTATTCCTGTTCTTCCGATTTTACTGCTTCTGGAACCTGTTTCAAAAATAATCAGAAAAACTAAAGCAGGAGACAGGTTTTTAAACTGGCTTTTTAACAGAACGAGAAAAAAAAGCGGCGTTATTGAAAAGTATGAAGCAATAGGATTGATTATTTTTGTAGGAATACCTCTGCCTGTTACAGGAGCGTGGACTGGAGCAATAGCAGCGTTTATTTTCGGTATTCCTTTAAGATATGCAGTACCATGCATAATTGCAGGAATACTGCTGGCAGGAGTTGTTGTGACTCTTGCTTCACTGGGTATTATAGGTTTTATCAAAATAGTATAAATCGGGGCGTAGCGCAGCCCGGTCAGCGCGCATGCTTCGGGAGCATGAGGTCGAGAGTTCAAATCTCTCCGCCCCGACAAAAGGGGCCGTCAGGAACAGTCGGCCCCTGATTTATTATTAAGGGTGCAATCATGCAAAGACCGGAAGGCTCATTAATTAGTTTTTTCAGTAATCTTTCGGAAACTGAAAATGGTATTAATCTCGCCCAGGGCATACCAGGTTTTGCACCTCCTGAAGAACTCCTAAATATCTTGAATTCCATTATTTATTCAGATGCACGGCTGCACCAATACGCTCCTGGAAGGGGAGATCCTGAACTTATTGATTTGATTATCTCAGAGTTCCGGAAAAATTCACAACTGGGCAGAGATAATATTCTTATTACACAAGGAGCAACAGAGGCAATAAACCTTGTTTTCTTTTATCTTTCAAGACTTATTGGGAGCAAATTTACAGTTCTCTCTTTTGATCCACCTTATGAAAGCTACACCAGGCTTTCCGAGTATTACAACCTGAATTTTAAATATTTTGATTTAAACGATGATCTTTCCATTGATTTTATTAAGCTGGAAAAAACCGTAACAGAACTTAATGTTAAATTAATAGTTATCGGATCACCAGGCAATCCTTTGGGCAAAATATTAAATGAGGATGAACTTAACCGAATTAATGACCTGTCAAGAAAATATGATATATTTGTGCTTTTTGATGCTGTTTATAAAGATATCTATTTCTATGCGTCAAAACCTGCAGGTTTCCAGGTTGGAGATAACCCAAATATTTTTTATGTAGATTCTTTTTCCAAAATGCTTAGCATTACAGGCTGGAGAATAGGATATTTAATTGCTGATTGTGTTCATATGAAAGAGATTTTCAGTATTCATGATTATACTGGTCTGAGCGCACCGTATATTTTTCAATGTGCTGTCAGAGACTATCTTTCTGAAAATAATTTCGGGAGAGATTATACTGAATATTTAAGAAATGAATGTAAAAAATCAATGCGGATTATAGTTAAGAGCCTTAATGATGCTGGTCTGAACGTTTATGCACCAGATGGCGGATATTTTATATGGGCAAAAATACCTGAATGTTTTCAGGATGGTTTTGAATTTGCATTAGAATTATTTAGAAAACAAAAAGTTGCTGTTGTGCCAGGGGAGAATTTTTCTCCTTTTAAAAAAGATTTTATAAGAATTAATTTTGCCCAAAAAACTGACATTATTTTTAGAGCCTCAACTGCACTTCAAAAATTTATTTACCAAGGTGGGGAATAGCTCCCAATATCAATAACATTAATTTCATTTATATACAAAGAATTCAATTGGAATAAGAAAATTGAAAAAATATCGAAAAAAGTAATAAAATTCAATAAAATGAAAAAAACATGCATAAAAATCGATATAAATCTAAAAAGTATTTGACTTAATTAAATAAATCAACTATATTAAAACCAATACCTCAATAAAATGTGTACTTGACATGTACCTCCTGGGCCTTAAATCATAAGGATGATTACGTGCATGGGTTAATAACAAAAATCCATGCACGTATATCTGGAGAGAATAAAAAAAGTTTAAAATTTAGAAAGTTCTTGACATTTAATAAAATATTTATTTAATTGATTCTAATAATTTTTAATTAAAGAAAAATAATGAACGATAATTCAGCCAAAATTTCCCCAAAAAGAGGATATGCCTTCCAAGGTGAAGGGATAAATGCGGCTGAATTTTCTGTTTCCACAGTAGTAATCAATCTACCTGTATTAATTATTAACATCGCTATACAGGTCCTCATTATTGTGCTACTAGGGATTGTGCTAAAAGGTATTATAGGCTAAGTCAAATACCTGAAGCGAATCCCGAGAAAACATACCAATATATCTATATAATCATACTATAAAAAGATTCGCTTCAGGTGGGAAAGGTGTATTTTAATTTCTATCGGAGGGATTAAGTGAGAAGCGAATCAATAAAAAAGGGTTTTACAAGGGCTCCCCAGAGAAGTCTTTTAAGAGCTACAGGACTTAAAGACAACGATTTTTCAAAACCATTCATTGGCATTTCAAATTCCTACA
>QNDG01000203.1 GCA_003645915.1 Candidatus Zhuqueibacterota bacterium
AAAAACATTTAATAGATACTCATACATTGTTTAACTGGAAAAATGCAGTAGTTGGGATCGCTTTTTCTGCAGCAATTGTTTTTTTAGTAATAAAACCCAATATAGGCACAGAAACTTATATGAAGCCTGTTGTGTACCAGGAGCAGGATATTGAGAAAGCTAAAAAACAAGCAGAATGGACTTTAAAATTAATTGGTAGAAAATTAAATAAAAGCGAAATAAAGGCATTTAAAGAAGTTTTTTATACAAATCTGCCTAAAACAGTAACAAAGAGTTTAGAACAATCGGTTCCTATACTCTTCGGAGGTGAAAAATGAAACGATTATTTCAGATTTCAATTATTATCCTTGCCATTTTAGCAGGGAACCTGTCAGCCCAGTCAACAAGAGATGTTACCAAGCTCCCGGGATATATAAATCTTGATAAAATTAAAATTCCAAAATCTGCAGAAGAGGTTACAGACATATCAATCGGGCCTGGACTGTTAAGTCTTATCTCCCGCGTAGCATCCGATTCTTCGGAAAAAAAGAGTTTTTCCGGGATATTATCTATAAGGGTAAAATCATTTGAAATTGATTCAACTATATCAGGTAAAGTACTTAAAAGTATCAAAGAAATTATCAGAAAGATTGAAAAAGAAAACTGGGAAACAATTGTTAAAGTTAAAGATAAAAACGAGATTACAAACATAAGCATTAAGGTTGTTAAAGGTAAAACTGTAGGATTGTTAATCATATCCTATGATACTGACGGTGAAGTTACTCTGGCAAATGTATGCGGTGAGAAAATTGATCTTAGTGCTATAAAAAATATTGGAATGGGGTTTGATGATTATAGTGATAAATTGGATGATTTTAATTTTTAGTGTTTTTTCTTATAAAATTTATTTAAAAAGCCGGAATTTTAATCCGGCTTTTTATTGTTAGGAATCGTTTAAGGAAAATTTAATGGATAAACATCCAACATCGAAATCAAAATTATTATTCTGAACTGTGAATATAAAGATACCTCTTTACCTTGTTTGTAGGGGTCAGCTTAAAAGCTTCCTGATGTTCAATTATTTTGTTGATCTTCGAAAAAGAAGGTAACTGCTTATTAACATCAATCCGGACCTTTTCAAGAATCTTATCAATTGTTTTTCTTGCCGTTGTTTCATCGGAAGCTTTAATAACTTTGTCTATTGCATCATAATCAGGATAAACAAGTGCAAGGATAGACTCTTTATTTTCGTAAACAACTGCCTGCTGAATAAACTCGTTTTGTGTTAAAAGCAGTTCAATGTTTTCAGGATATATGTTTTCTCCCGAAGGCCCGACAATAACATTTTTAGATCTGCCTTTAATAAACATATAATTCTCACTATCAAAGTATCCCAAATCACCGGTTCTTAACCACCCGTCTTCTAAAAAAATTTCTTCGGTAGCTTTCTTGTTCTTATAGTAACCCTGCATTGTTATAGGCCCTCTTACAATAATTTCACCAACACCTGTTTTCGAGTCAGGATTGTGAATTTTCATCTCTATTCCGGAGATAGGTTTTCCGCAGGAACCCATTTTTACTTTACCAAAAGGATTTATAGTCATAATCGGTGACGTTTCAGTCATACCATATCCTGTTGAATAGCTTATTTCCGCATCCCTGAGAAAAATTTCAACATCACGATTTAGTGCTGCACCCCCAAACATGAAAAATCGTAGATTGCCTCCGAAAGACGCAATTACCTGTTTGCCAGCTTTTTTATGAATCATCTTTCTAAGAGGTGGAATTTTGTATGCAAACTTCAACACTGAATCAGCCTGCACTTTTGGCAGAATTTTCTTTCTGTAAATTTTATCAACAACAAGTGGAACAGTCAAAACACCTGTAGGTTTTACAATTTTCATCGCATCAAGTAACTTCTGAGGTGTGGGAAGTCCTTTTAAATACTGGATTGATACACCAACAGAGAGTGGGCAGAGCATACCTCCGGTAGCTTCAAATGTGTGTGCTAAAGGCAGAATGGATAAAAACCTGTCATTTGAATCAATTGGGAATAATTCAATACTGTAAATTACATCGGAAACAATGTTGTTATGGGAAAGCATTACACCTTTTGAATTGCCTGTAGTACCAGATGTATAAATTATTGCAGCAAGGTCAGAAGGTGCCGGTTTATCAGCAATTTCCAAAATTTGGTCATCAGAAATATTTTCCGATTTATTCTTTTTGAGTTTTTTAAGTAAAGAGTCATAATATTTAGTCTTTTTCTCTTTTCTGTGAATGACGTTAAAATCCTTGAGAGAAACATAAAAAAACAGATCCGGCAAATCGGAATCACTAATTTTGGATAAGTATTTCTCCGAAATAAAAATAGCGGAAACTTCTGAGCTACGTAAAATATGATGAATATCAGATGATGCAAAACCAGTCAGAATAGGGACACACACTGCACCAATAGAATTGATGGCAAGATATGAGATAACCCAGTTAGGAGAGTTCTCACCAAGAATTGCTACTTTGTCATTTTTAATGATTCCGTTTTTTAAAAGAAGGTGAGCTGTTTCTTCAACTTTTTCTTTAAGATCTTTATATGTCAGAAAATTTTCTCCGACATATGAGATGGCATTGAGATTGCTATATTTATGATAACTTTGATTTAGAAGTTCCGGAATAGTGTTTTGCTTGAGTTCTATTTGAGCCATAATTACCTCCAAATTAATCCGAAAACCGGATTTGATTAAAAAAAATAATTCTTTTGATAATATCATTATAAAAAAGAATAATTTCAAGCAAAACATTGAAAAATTCCCGGAAAATCTTTACCTTAAACGATAAAACTGAAAAATAAAATGTTATGGGTAAAAAAGACACGTACATAGTAGGGATTACAGGCGGTACAGGGACTGGTAAAAGTCTTGTCACCGTTTTTTTTAAACAATTTGGCGCAAATGTGCTTGATGTTGATATCATGGCCAAAGAAGTAATGTCCAACTCCTCTAAGATTAAAAAAGAATTAATTTCAAATTATGGTAAAAGGGTTATTTCCCCTGAAAAAAAACTTAATTATGATGTAATAAGGGGAATTGTCTTTAATGATAAAAACGAACTTAAAAAACTAAATTCAATTGTATGGCCGGAAATGTTAAAAGAGCTTGAGACGAGAATCAGGGAATTCAGGGAAAATAATATGGGAATGTTTGTTGTTGACATGGCTGTATTGTTTGAAGCAAAAGCTCAAAAATTATTTGATGTAATCATACTTGTCAAAGCTCCAAAAGAAACACGGATCAATAGGTTAATTGAAAATAGAAAATGGACAAGGGATTTAGCGGAAAAAATTATTGAATTTCAATCAGAGGAAAAACCCAAAGAGGCTTTTTGGGATTTTATAATTAACAATAACAAAAGTATTGAACATTTAAAAAACGAAACAGAAAAAATTTTTACCAGAATTCAAAATAAATTTTCTAATTAACTTGATTTTAGAATTAATTTTATTTATTTTCTAAACATGAAAATCAGTTCACATTTTTGAGACAATTAAGCCCTGCATGTTTCAGTAAAGGGCTATTTTTATTTCCAGATCATAAAGGGGACTTTTTATGTATGGTGTTATTATTGCGGGAGGTTCAGGAACAAGATTCTGGCCGAGAAGCAGACAAAAAATGTCAAAGCAGTTTTTAACAATTTTCGGCAAAAAACCTCTTATATCTCAAACCATTGAAAGAATTGAACAGATAATCCCTCATGAACATATGTACGTAATTTCTGTTGAAAATCAAAGAGAGCAGCTGTTGGAAGTATGCAAAAAAATCCCTGCTGAAAATCTGATTTTTGAACCTGTTGGGAAAAACACAGCACCATGCATAGGACTTGTTGCTCAGATTATATACAATAAAAATCCTGACGGAGTTATGGTTGTTTCACCTGCGGATCATCTTGTTGTTAATGTTGATAAATTTCGACGAGTGATAAAAAAGAGTATTGAAATTGCCAGGGATTATAATGGCCTTGTCACTTTGGGAATAAAACCGGACACACCTGCAACAGGATATGGTTATATCCAAATAGATAAACCTCTTGAGATAAAAGGGAAGATAAAAGCTTTTAATGTAAAAACATTTGCAGAAAAACCAAATCTTGAGACTGCAAAAAGATTTTTAAAAAGCGGTGATTTTTTCTGGAATAGCGGTGTCTTTATATTCAGGGCAGAAACAATTTTAAATGCTTTTGAAGAATTCCTTCCTGAGGTTTATCAGGGGCTGCAGGAAATTGGAAAATATTTAGGGACATCAAAGTATCCCGATGTTCTTAAAAAGGTTTATAAACAGATAAGAAGCATTTCAATTGACTACGGTATAATGGAAAAAGCATCAAATGTTTATCTTGTAGAAAGTGATTTCGGATGGAGTGACCTTGGAAGCTGGGAGCAGGTTTACAGATTAAGTCCAAAAGATTCCTCAGGTAATGTAAAGAGTGGTGATGTATTATTACTTGATACAAAGGATTCTTATGTGTACTCTTCAGAAGGCATTACAGCTCTTCTAGGTGTTGATAATCTTATAGTTGTGAGAAGCGGAGACTCGGTGCTTGTTGCAAAAAGAGAAAGATCTGAAGATGTTAAGAAATTAGTTGATATTATGAAACAGAAAAGATTTAAAAAATATGTTTAAATAAATATGTGGAGT
>QNDG01000204.1 GCA_003645915.1 Candidatus Zhuqueibacterota bacterium
ATAATAAAATTAAAAATGCACAAGTTAATATTCTTGAATGCCGGATACTAAAAATTGTTATTAAATGTGTTAATGTTAATTATTGGTTCACAAACATAATTACATGATTAGTAAAAAGCTGCCCGGAAAAGGCAGCTTTTAATAAAGTTCGGGATTTAACAGCAGTACAATTTATAATCAAAACCACTTTTTCTTTTTATTCTACTTCTGTATTTCACAAAACAGGTTAATCCCCTGAGGTTCGCTCTCAATTTCAATTTTTGAATAGTTTATACCTGCTCCCTGAGATATATCAAGAAGCTGTTCAGCGCTTCTGTGAATAAGATACCATTTGCCAACAAGCTCCATACCTTTTTTTGTGGGATTTTTGGGGCTGAAATTACCAAAAATAATTTTACCTCCGGGAGTGAGTATTTTCCATAATTTTTTTAGAAGAATTTTTATGGTACGATCATCAAGGTAGTCAAAAAGTCCTGCTGACCAGATATAATCATAATTTTGGTTTCTTTTAATAAAGAATATATTTGATTGTTCAAAAGTTATATGCGAGTAGTAAGGAGTATCAACAAATAAGTCTTTAGCGTAATTTATAGCTTCCGGCTCCTGGTCAATACAATGGAAAAATAAATTTTCATGGTTTGAAACAGATTGAAATGCTTCAAGAACGTCTCTGCATGATCCGCAGCCCAAATCAAGAATTTTAACAGGGCCTGTTGCATTATCTGCTATTTGTTGGCATTTTTTAATAAAAAACTCTTTTCTGTTCCTTACTGATTCGGAAGCTTCAAATGAGTGAAAAAGTTGATCAAAAAATTTGCCTCTTGGAGAGTCAGCAGTTTTTTTTGTATAAATCCAGTCAATAAGCAGAAAATCACCGGAATACCCGAGAGGTTTTTCTCTGGTCCGCTTATGCATAATACTGTCCTCAAGAGGATTACACATTTTAAAGAATTCTTCTTTCAGTTGTTCTTTTTGGTTTGAAGAGTCAATCAGTTCAGCAATGGATTCGATCCTGGCAAAAAACTCCTTTTTGTAAGATTCAATATCCTGTGATGGTTCAGTTGCAATGAAATTAAAAAAATCTTCAAAAGTAGATGTAATGCGTGGTTCCATACCAAAGTTCCCAAGTTAGTTAATTGTTACGTTTTTGTCATAATTGTGACATATATGTAATGCAAATATAATACCATAAAAAAATAAATTTAAAATATGCATGTAAGTGCAGTAAAAACAATACATCTTTGTTAAGGTTGAAATTATTGTAATGTATTTTAAATTATTTTTGGCCGGATATCGTTCAGAAGTCCGGAAAGGTTATATTAGAATAATTGTCTATATTTATGATCTACTACAAGATTCAACATTTTTCCAATGGATATGCCACAAGAAACTTGTGAATAATTAATAAAAATTGAAATTTAAGTATTATATAAAAATTGTCGGAATTTAACTGATGTGTTAATTCTGTATGTATGTCATTATATAAAATATAGATTACCTTATAAACACAAATGATTTAATACAAAGGATCGTCAGTTTACATAAGTAAATTTCTAATTATTAAGAACCTGATTTATTTTTTTAGTTAACCTTTCCATTGTATATGGTTTTTTTATAAAGGATGCCTTTAATTTATCGTCTATGTATTTACTCACTGTATTGTTAATATAACCCGAGGTATAAAGAACTTTTATTCCGGGAAATTTCTTTAAAATTTTATCAACAAGAACCTTACCGTTCATTTCAGGCATTACAATATCTGTAAAAACAAGATCAATTTTTCCGTTAAACTGGTCAAGAATTGCAAGAGCTTTTGTGGGTCTGTCAGCTTCAAGTACTGTGTATCCGTGCTTTTGAAGGATTCTTGCTGTCAGTTTTCTTACTTCATCCTCATCTTCAACTATCAATATTGTCTCAAAGCCTGTCAGGGTGGAAATTTTATTACTTTTTTTTTCAATATCTTCAGGTTTAATATTTTCGAGTGAAGGAAGAAGTATTTTAAAGGTTGTACCTTTGTTGATCTTTGTTTCGCAGAGTATGTCACCACCGCTTTGCTGGATAATACCATAAACTGTAGAAAGGCCTAAGCCTGTACCAGCAGTCTCCTTTGTAGTGAAAAACGGTTCAAAAATTCTGTTTTTAACTTCTTCTGTCATACCTGTTCCATTGTCAGAAGTAGTTATCATTACATAGTTTCCGTCAGGAAGGGAAGTATTTAAGTATGATTTAGTAATATTGTTAAGTTTAATGTTACTTGTTTCTATAGTAAGTTTTCCACCGTCGGGCATAGCATCTCTTGCATTAACAGCAAGATTAAAAATTACCTGCTCAATCTGAACAGGATCTACTTGTACGGTTTTTAACCCTGAGCCGCATTTAACAATAAGTTCAATATCTTCTCCTATGATACGAGATAACATTTTTTTCAGTTTACTGATAACCTGATTTATATCAATATTCCTGGGCTGAATTACCTGGTTTTTGCTGAATGCCAGTAATTGTTTTACAAGTTCAACAGCTTTTAATCCTGCCTTGTAAATAGTTTCAATATCTTTTTTAACAGGGTCGTCTTTGTGAAGAGATGACATTAGAATTTCACTTGTACCGAGAATTGCAGTTAATATATTATTAAAATCGTGTGCTATACCTCCTGCAAGCTGGCCAACAACTGCAAGCTTTTCAGATTGAAGAGCTTGCTTTGTCATTTTCTTGGCTTCCTGCTCCATATCTTTTGCATACGATTCGATTTTTTTGTGAGCTGTTGCTAGGCTTAAATTGGTCTGCCACTGTTTTTTCCTCTGTTTTAAATGAAATTTTGAGCTTGATATGGAGATGACAATTGAAGATAGAACAAAAAAATTGTTACTGATGAAAATTGTCAGGTCTTTATCCTCAAGAATAAGCAGATTCGGAATAAAGTAAATAAGCCACACAACCATATTTGGGAAGAGGCTTTGTTTAATTGTTAAAGGTAAAAGCACACCAAATCCAAGAATAGGCAGATTAATTCCCGCATAATATGGATCTGCCGGTCCCATATCAAGACGGCACATTACTGCAACGGAACCGCCTACTACAATGGTTAAAAACGCTCCGAGAGCATAGCTTTTGGAGCTGTCCATTGATATAAGTGCGTAAACAGTCCATGCGCACATACTTACAAAAATCCGAATAAACAAGAACAAAATAAAATAGTGTGGTTTAAATATATAATCAAGTATGCTAAATGCCGGTACCAGTGTGCCGGCAAGAATTGCTCCGATTGCAACACTTTTAGATAGTATAGAGTTTATTTCATCTTTAAAATCTTCATGGTATAGTTTATTTTCAGCTACGAAATTCTGCATTTAATTCCTCATCCTGAGTTCAAGAATAAAACGAATAATCTGTGTGGTCTAATGTATCTGCGATTACGGTTATTTTAAGAGAACTTTTCTCAATGTCAACACAATCTGCCAGAGGATCAATAATGTCTTTCATCACAGGCCTTGAAGACTGTCTGACCCAATGCCTTATATTATTGATAGTGTATTTACAGAAAAGGACTCTTTCTCCGTCCTGAGTGCTGTTCCAGAGCTGATATGATGTAGCACCGAGTTTTTGAAGCTCTGACCAATTGATGTTTAACCAGTTCATATAATCACCTCTGCTTTTACCGGGTTTTAAAACATACCTGTACGTTATGAAAGACTGCATTTTTCACCTTTTCAAGTTGAACTGTTTCTCAGGTTGTGCACTGTTTATATCATTCGGCCAAAAAGACGCTAACCACTTATAATTCAAGTAGTTATGCAGTAACAGTACACTTGTTCCGTTTTTCACTGTTAATTCTAAAGCAAATGGTGTGCCCTTTAATGGCAAAATTATCTGTTTTTTTGGCCTTAAATTTTTATTTTAATAAAGACAAACAAGTAAAACAGGGTATATATTACCCTGTTGATATGTAAAGATTTCTCTTGTGATTATGTAACCAAAGTATTGATGTTACGTATTTTATATTGAAGATCAAATAATTAACGGAGGAATTTATGAGAAGGGTATGGGTGTTATTTATTGTAGTATCTCTGATTTTTCTGTTCAACGGGTGTAAATTTAAGATTAATCAGAGTTACAATATCAGAGATAACAGTGTATTAGGTTCAGGTGTAACAACAATCAACGGTTCAATCCATATTGGTTCAAACTGCAGAGTAAACGGGAAATGCATGACAGTTAACGGCGTGATAAGTGTTGATGACAATTCTGTAGTAAGGAACCTGCAGACAGTAAATGGTGGTATTTCTGTAGGCCGGAATTGTGAAGTTCGCGGTTCTTTAGAATCTGTAAACGGTAGTGTTGATTGTGAAAGTGGAACACTGGTAAGAAAAAAAATAAGAACAGTTAATGGTGATGTTAATCTTGACAGTACAACAGTACATAGAGACTTAATTACTTATAATGGTAATATAGGGATACAGAGAAACAGCAGAGTATTGGGAGATATCAGAATAAAAAGCGGTAAGGGAGATAAATCCAGAATTCATCACATTACAATAAAACTGGAAAAGGGCTCTGTTGTGGAAGGCGATATCCTTGTCGACAATGATCCGACATTGGATGTTACAGTCTTTGTGTCAAATGATTCAAAGGTGAAGGGCATGATAAGAAATGCCAAAACAGTAGAAAAA
>QNDG01000205.1 GCA_003645915.1 Candidatus Zhuqueibacterota bacterium
AACCATATAGGAATCGCTGTAAAATCTCTTGAAAAATCAATTGTTTTTTACAGGGATGTATTAAAGTTTCAGTATCTTGGTTCCGAAGAAGTTAAAGACCAGAAAGTAACGGTTGCAATGTTTCGGGTAGGAGAAGTTAAAATTGAATTATTGGAGCCTCTTTCCGATGAAAGTCCTGTAGCAAAATTTATTGAAAAGAACGGAGAAGGTATTCATCACATTGCCTATCAGACTGATGATATATCAAAAGAGATAAATCATCTTGTTTCCAGTGAAATAAAAATGATAGATGAAACACCGAGAAAAGGTGCACACGGAACAGAGATTGCATTTTTACATCCCAAGTCAACAGGAAGAGTATTGACGGAATTATGTCAGATAAAAGGAGAAACCCATGAGTAGGGAGAGAAAAATACTTGATTTAAAAGCGCGTCAGGATATTGCCAAACTGGGAGGCGGTATTCAGGCAATTGAAAAACAGCATAAAAAAGGGAAGTTGACTGCAAGAGAGAGAATAGAGCTGCTGCTTGATAAAGACAGTTTTGAAGAAATTGATATGTTCAGAATCAATAAGGGCGATGCTTTCGGAGTATCTGATAAGCAGATTTATGGAGACGGAATTATTACAGGATACGGAAGCATACACGGCAGACTGGTTTTTGTTTTCTCCTATGATTTTACTGTTTACGGAGGTTCGTTATCTCAGGTAGTTGCTGAAAAGGTTGTTAAAGTTCAGGAAATGGCTGCAAAAGTAGGCGCTCCTATTATCGGAATTAATGATTCGGGCGGTGCAAGAATTCAGGAAGGAGTCGATTCTCTTGCAGGATACACAAGTATTTTTCTGCGCAATGTTCTTCAGTCGGGAGTTATTCCACAGATCAGCGCAATGGTAGGACCTGCTGCAGGAGGAGCTGTTTATTCTCCCGCTCTTATGGATTTTATTTTTATGGTAAGAAAAACATCCTTTATGTTTTTAACAGGACCAAAGATTGTCAAGACAGTTAATCATGAAGATGTTACTTCTGATCAGCTTGGCGGTGCGGATGTTCATGCTTCCAAAAGCGGTATTACGCATTTTACTTTTGATGATGAAAAGTCTCTTTTTGACGGGATAAGGGAGCTTTTAACTTTTCTTCCCCAAAACAACATGGAAGAGCCTCCCTACAAAGAGACTGATGATCCCTGGGACAGAGAAGATGAAAATCTTAATTACATAGTTCCTGAAAATCCGCATAAACCTTATGACATGAAAGAGGTAGTTCATTCGATTCTTGATGAGAATTATTTTCTTGAAGTAATGGAGCTGTATGCACAGAATGTTATTGTAGGGTTCGGACGTCTTAACGGAAAAGTTGTAGGTATTGTTGCAAATCAACCTAAGGTTCTGGCAGGTGTTCTTGACAGCAAAGCATCTGTAAAAGCTGCGCGTTTTATCAGATTCTGCGACTGCTTTAACATCCCTGTTATTACTTTTGAAGATGTTCCCGGATTTATGCCCGGAACAGTGGAAGAGTACAATGGTATTATTCGCCACGGTGCAAAAATGCTTTATGCATATGCAGAAGCAACTGTTCCTAAAATTACGGTTATTACAAGAAAAGCATACGGCGGAGCTTTTTGTGTGATGAATTCAAAACATCTGCGGGGGGATGTTGTTTATGCGTGGCCAATGGCGGAAATAGCAGTAATGGGTCCACAGGGTGCCAGTGAAATTATTTTTAAAAAAGAGATAACAGCTGCAGAGGATCCTGAAAAGAAGCTGGCTGAAAAGGTGGATGAGTACAGGGAAAAATTTGCAAATCCGTATGTGGCTGCAGGTAAAGGAATTGTGGATGAGGTTATTGAACCGAAAATAACAAGATACAAGTTAATTAAGGCCATGGAAATGCTTCATAATAAAAGAGATCAGAATCCGCCGAAAAAACACGGAAACATTCCATTATAAACAGGGAGATACAATGTTTGAGAATGTTGCACAAAATAACGGAGTTGTCATTGCAATTGTAGGTCTTTTGTTTGTTTTTATCGGCCTTGTGTTTATTGCAATAATTATTTCGCTGTTTAATAAGATGTTTGAAAAAGCGTCAAACAAAGAAAAAGAGAGCTCTGCAGGAAGCGGAGGTTTTAGTATCCGCGCTCCAAAAATAGCATTTGGTTCCAAAAAAGTTCCGGAAGATGAACTTGTTGCTTTAACAATTGCTTTGGAAATATACAGAAAACTGCATTTTGAACAGTATTCAAATAAAGTAACTTTTACTCAGGGGACAAGTTCTTCAGTATGGAAAACAGGGTTCAGATACGGCCAGCGTGTCAGTTAAATAGAGGTATAAGATGAATGAAAAAGAGATAATCCTTGAAATACAGGGAAAAGAGTATAAGGTTCTGATTGAAGAGTTTACTGCTGAAAAAGCAAGCGTGAGAGTAAACGGAAACAAATATTCTGTTGCAATCAAAGATCTTGGTATTGAAAGAGCGGCAGAAATCAAACCTGAAAAAGGTAAACCTGTTGTAAAACCTGCAAAAGTTGAAGCAGGGCAGAAACAGAAAACCCTTTCTCAAAAGCCCAAAGCTATTCCTCTTGATAATGCAGTGCTTTCTCCTCTGCCGGGACAGCTTCTGCAGATATTTGTAAAAGAAGGAGACCATGTTGAGGTCGGTCAGAAAATCTGTCTGCTTGAAGCAATGAAAATGGAAAATGAGATTAATTCTACGGTACAAGGTGTTGTCATAGATATTAAATTCAATGAAGGCGATACAGTGAATCAGGGAGATGTATTAATTCTAGTTAAACCTCCGGAGAGTTGATAATGGATGTTCTTACAAACGTAATTCAGACTACGGGCTTTGCAAATATTACTATAGGCAATTTGGTAATGATTGCCGTAGGTTGTGTTGCAATATATCTTGCAATAGTTAAGGGATACGAACCTTTACTGCTTCTTCCCATTGGTTTTGGTATAATTGCAGGAAACATACCTGCCATAGCATCTTTGCCTATCGGCGTATATGATACTGTAAAAAACGGGTATACTCAGAACAGTGTTTTCAGTCTTTTGTATTTCGGTGTAACTTCGGGAATATTCCCTCCCCTTATTTTTCTCGGAATCGGAGCAATTACCGATTTTTCAACTCTGATTTCAAATCCCAAAGCGGTTCTGCTCGGTGCTGCAGCTCAACTGGGAATATTTGCAACATATCTTGGAGCGCTTGTTCTTGGTTTTTCCAATCTGGAAGCTGCATCAATTGGAATAATCGGGGGTGCTGACGGACCTACTTCGATATTTATTGCTTCACAACTGGCTCCTCATCTTTTAGGTCCCATAGCAATTGCAGCTTATTCGTATATGGCTCTTGTCCCAATAATCCAACCTCCGATAATGAGGTTGCTTACAACGAGAAGGGAAAGAGTAATAAAGATGAGGCCGCCGCGGCAGGTCTCAAAAAGAGAGAAGATTGTTTTTCCTATAGTAGTGACAATTATGGCAGCTTTAATTGCTCCGGGCTCTTTGTCCCTTGTTGGGATGTTAATGCTTGGTAATCTTTTAAAAGAGAGCGGGGTTACAGACAGGCTTGCCAAAACTGCAGGTAATGCACTTCTCGATATATGTACAATTCTGCTATCTTTTGCTGTAGGTGCATCAACTCAGGCCACCAGAATAGTGGATGGAGTAAACGTCGGCTTTTTAACTCCAAAATCCATTGGCATTTTTGTTCTGGGATTATTATCTTTTATGGTTGCAACTTTTGGCGGAGTTTTGTTTGCCAAGATAATGAATCTGTTTTTAAAAGAAAAGATAAATCCTTTGATAGGTGCATCTGGTGTGTCTGCAGTGCCTGATTCAGCCCGGGTTGTTCATCATTTTGCGCTGAAATACGACAAAAACAACCACCTCTTAATGCACGCCATGGCTTCAAATGTTGCCGGTGTTATCGGCTCTGCTATTGCAGCAGGTGTTTTTATCGGGATTTTTCGCTGATTTATCATAATTAATGTTTTTATAAAAAGTGATTGCAGAGACGTCCGATTCGGGCGTCTCTGCAACCGGTTTCCAGGGATTGCGTGTCAATTAAGTATGTAAGACAATGAACTGAAATAAATTTACCAGTTGAGGCTTAATTTGCAGGAAACAGGAATAAATCATCCTTTAGTCAGTACAAAAGATGTAGTAAGGCCCACTCTTGTTGAGGTGGATCTCGGAGCTGTACGTGAAAATTTCCGGAATATCAAAAAAAAGGTGGAAAACTGCTCTGTAATGGCAATTTTAAAGGCTAATGCATACGGCCATGGTCTTGTAAGAATCGCAGAGTATATGGAACAAATCGGAGCGGATTATCTCGGAGTGGCGGTTCTTGAGGAAGGCCTGCTTTTAAGGGAGCAGGGAATTAACATGCCTGTTCTGGTTCTGGGCGGAATCCTTGGTAATCAGATCCCATATTTTATAAAAAACGACCTGACTATAACAGCATCCTCAATTGATAAACTTAAAATAATTGATAAAGCTGCAAAAGAGTTACAAATAAAAGCAAAAGTCCACCTTAAAATTGATACAGGCATGGAACGTATAGGAGTTCATTACTACAATGCCGAAAAATTTGTACTGACAGCATTTTCTTGTACAAATATTGAAGTGGAAGGTATATTTTCACATTTTGCAAAT
>QNDG01000206.1 GCA_003645915.1 Candidatus Zhuqueibacterota bacterium
TATAACCGGAGGAGTTGTCTCCTCCTTAGGAAAGGGTATAGCCTCGGCATCACTTGGCCTGCTTTTAAAACAAAGAGGTCTTAAGGTAACTATTCTAAAACTGGATCCTTATTTGAATGTAGATCCCGGAACATTAAGTCCGTATCAGCACGGAGAAGTTTTTGTAACAGAGGACGGTGCGGAAACAGATCTGGATCTCGGCCACTACGAGAGATTCCTTGATATAAATCTGCATCAGGCAAATAATTCCACTTCAGGGAGAATATACCACACTGTCCTTGAAAGAGAAAGAAAAGGTGAATACCTTGGTAAAACAGTTCAGGTAATCCCCCATGTGACAGATGAAATAAAACGAACCATTGATCTTGCTGCCTCTACAGTAAAAGATCTTGATATCCTTATTGTGGAACTGGGCGGTACTGTAGGTGATATTGAAGGTGCTTCTTTTCTTGAAGCTATGAGGCAGTACAAGCTGGAAAAAGGCAGGGAAAATGTAATTAATATTCATCTTACACTTGTACCGTACATAAAGACCAGTGGTGAGATTAAAACAAAGCCTACGCAGCACAGTGTTCAGAAACTAAGAGAAATAGGTATTCAGCCGGATATTATTCTGTGCAGAACGGAAAGAGAACTGCCGGAAGAAGCAAAACGTAAAATCGGTCTTTTTTGTAATGTTAAAGCCGAATCTGTTATTGAAGCAAGAGATGCAGACTCAATATACGAAGTACCTATTCTGTTTGAAAAAGGTGGTCTGCCGGATCAGGTAACAGAGCTTCTGAATCTGAAAACCGGTAAGGTGGATCTGAGCGAATGGGAAAATCTGGTTAAAAATATCAAAAATCCGAAAAAAAAGGTAAAAATTGCAGTTACGGGAAAGTACGTAGAACTGCATGATGCATATAAGAGTATTATGGAATCATTTACTCATGCAGGTATGGAGAATGGAGCAAAGGTTGAACTTGTATGGGTTGATTCCGAAGAAGTTGAACAGAAAAGCGCAGAAGAATTTCTGAAAGATGTCAGTGGCTTGCTGGTTCCCGGAGGGTTCGGAGACCGCGGGATAGAAGGAAAGATCAGTGCAATAAAATATGCTCGGGAGAATAATATACCATTTTTCGGAATATGCCTCCGACTTCAGTGTGCGGTTATCGAGTTTGCCCGTTCAGTATGCGGTCTTGATAAGGCAAACAGCCGGGAGTTTGACGATGGGTGCAATGAATTTGTAATAGATTTTATGGAAGAGCAGAAACAGATAACGGACAAAGGCGGAACCATGCGTCTGGGTGCATACCCCTGTGTTATAAAGGAAGGAACTCTTGCAAGATCAATCTATAATAAAGATCAGATAAGCGAACGCCACAGACACAGATTTGAAGTAAACAATAAGTACAGAAAGTGCCTCAAAGAACACGGAATGGTAATCAGCGGTACGTCTCCTGATAATAATCTTGTTGAGATGATAGAGCTGCCTTCTCACAGATTTTTTATTGCCGGGCAGTTCCATCCTGAATTTAAATCCAGAGCCCTTAAGCCCCATCCTCTTTTTAAAGCGTTTGTAAAAGCTGCTCTTGATTATAAGCAAGAAATTAATAAGGAAGCAGAGTGATGTATACTATTAAACTTGATTCAATGAAGATAGGGGGAGGTAATCCCCTGGTGTTAATAGCAGGGCCCTGTGTTATTGAAGAAGAAGATCTTGTTCTTTCAACTGCAGAAAAGATAAAAGGTATTACTTCAAAATTTGATATGCCTTTTATTTTTAAATCATCTTTTTTAAAGGATAACAGATCATCGTCCTCATCGTATCAGGGGCCGGGTTTGGAAAAGGGTTTAAAGATACTGGAAAAGGTTAAAAAGGAAACAGGTGTACCTGTTTTGTCTGATGTCCATTATCAGAGTCAGGTTAAAGCTGCGGCAGAAGTTCTGGATGTAATTCAAATTCCTGCATATCTGTCAATGCAGACAAGTCTGACTGTTGCTGCTGCACGTACAGGCAAAGTGATAAATGTAAAAAAAGGCCAGTTTCTGCATCCGGAAGATGTAAAAAATATTATAGGTAAAATAGAGGCAGAGGGTAACAAGAATATAATACTTACTGAAAGAGGCGCATGTTTCGGATACAGAAACCTTGTTGTGGACATGCGGTCATTTCAGATTATGCGCAGTTTCGGTTATCCGGTTGTTTTTGATCCTACTCACTCAATCAGAATTTACGGGATATCCAGTTCCGATTCAAGAGGCGGTGCACCGCATTTTGTACCGGGGCTGTCAAGAGCAGCAGTTGCAGCAGGGATTGATGTGATTTTTATTGAGACACATCCTGACTGTAAAAACGCTCTGTGCGATGCAGCCAGTATGTGGCCCCTTGATCTTCTGGAACCCCTGCTGAGACAGCTTGTTGAAATAGATAAATTAAGACGTTCTCAGGAAGATGTTTTTATTAAAATTTAAGGGTGATATTTGATAACCGGAACAAACAGGAGTAAACTGAAAAAAATAAAAGTAGTTGCAATGGATGTTGACGGAGTGCTTACTGACGGCGGTATTGTACTTGGCAGTAATGATATGGAACTGAAAGTGTTTGATGTGCAGGACGGGATGGGAATTACTCTTGCAAGAATGGGAGGATTAAAAACAGCAATAATTACAGGAAGAGAATCGGAAGCTGTAACAAGACGCTCTCAGGAACTGAAGTTTGATGCTCTGTTTCAGGGCGCAAAGAAAAAGAAGGGCGCGTTTTTGCAGCTTCTGAAGAAATTTAATGTATCTGCACAGGAGGTGTGTTACATCGGAGATGATCTTCTTGATCTTAAACTGATAAAAATGTCAGGATTCGGAGTTGCTGTTTTGAACGCGCGTCCCGAAGTAAAAAGAGCTGCTGATTTTATCACAAATGAATACGGGGGCCGCGGAGCAGTAAGGGAAGTTGTTGAAGTTATTCTGAAAACACAGAAAAAGTGGAAAACACTTGTTTCAAGATTTTGATTGCGGAGGTTTAGATGCAAATTTTTATTGATTCTGCTGATATTAATGATATAAAAGAAGCTAAAGAGCTGGGACTGGCTGACGGTGTTACGACAAATCCCACACTTATTATGAAGTCAGGCAGAGAGTTAAAAGAAGCAATAGAAGACATTGTTAAAATTGTGGACGGCCCTGTTCTTGCGGAGGTTGTGAGCCAGGATACTGAAGGTATAGTAAAGGAGGGCAGGGAGTTTGCTTCATGGGCAGAAAACGTAGTAGTTAAAATCCCAGTTACAGAAGAAGGATTAAAAGCTGTTAAAATTCTAAGGGATGAAAAAATAAAGACAGCTGTTACGTTGATATTTTCGGTATCACAGGCAATCCTTGCTGCGAAAGCAGGCGCAGATTTTATCTGCCCTTTTGTAGGCAGATTAGATGATATTTCGCATAATGGTATGGATTTAATAAGTGAGATCGTGTCTGTTTATTCCAATTATGCGGATATTAGAACTGAAGTTATAGTTGCAAGTGTAAGAACACCTGACCATGTGATACAGAGCGGATTGATTGGAGCTTTCGGAGTTACTGTTCCGATAAAAATTGTACGTCAAATGGCAAAACATCCTCTCACAGATACAGGTATTGAAAGATTTTTACAGGATTGGGAAAAAGTAAAGGCAGATATAAATTGAGTATTATTGAAACAGGGAAAAATGTTGTAGAGGTAGAGTCCCGGGCTGTATCAAACCTGATTGACAGAATTGACGATAATTTTAAAAAAGCAGTGGAAATTCTTCTTTCCTGCAGGGGCAGGGTTATAATTACAGGCATCGGAAAATCCGGTATAATTGCAAATAAAATTGCTTCTACTATGACAAGTACAGGGACCGCTGCTTTTTTCCTGCATCCTGCAGAAGGTGTTCACGGTGATCTTGGGGCAGTGTTAAAAAACGATGCAGTGATCTGCATATCAAAAAGCGGTCATACCGAAGAGATTTTGAACATGATGCCTATGTTCAAAAGACAGGGCGTACCCATAATTTCTATATTGGGAAATGTAAATTCGGAAATAGCAAAGCGCAGTGATGTTGTGCTTGACGTAAGTATTGAAGAAGAAGCATGCCCTTTTAACTTGGTTCCTTCTTCCAGTACAACAGCAGCTTTGGTTATGGGTGATGCTCTTGCACTTACACTGTTTCAGCAGAGAGGATTCAGTGTTGAAGATTTTGCAATGTATCATCCCGGTGGAAATATAGGAAGAAATCTTCTTTTAAAGGTAGATGATGTAATGCGCACCGGAGATGATATACCAAAGGTTGATGAAAATACCGAGCTTCCTCAGGTTATTCTGACTATTACATCAAAAAGACTTGGTGCAACATGTGTGATGAATAAGGATAATGTGCTTTGTGGGATTGTAACTGACGGAGATCTGAGGAGACTTATTGAACAGAAACACGAAATCTGGCATCTGCATGCAAAAGATATTATGAGTAAAGATCCCATATGTATTGAATACGGATCTCTTGCAGCCAAAGCATTAAATGTTATGGAAAAGAGGTCAGTAAATGTCCTTATTGTAATAGATGAAGAGAGAAATCCGGTTGGAATGGTTCATATCCATGATCTCTTAAAAGCAGGGATTGCATAAAAATGAGTATGTGTTCCAAAATTTTTTTATTAAA
>QNDG01000207.1 GCA_003645915.1 Candidatus Zhuqueibacterota bacterium
CCTTTACCTTTACCCGGACCCGCTCCTCTTCCATGGGGCCCTGTAGCATCAGGAATATGACCTCCGGGTCCTATCCTTTTTTTCTTTTCTGCTATTTTATCTCCGAGAACATCCAAAATTATTGCATTTTGAACAGCATCATTAGCTTCTTTGGTCCAGTTATCAATAAGCTCATTCTCAGTTGCTTCCATAATTTCATCTTCAGCTTTTTTTTCTTTTTTATAAGCTTTACCAGCTTCTTGTAAAACTTCCTTCATCGACATGTCAGGATGTTCTTTTTTGAACTTCTTAATAAAGTCGGTCCAAGCACTGGCCTCAACATTTAATTTTGATTCCAGCTCTTCATCTGACATTCGAGAAACTGCATAAGCCATCGTCCGAAGATCCTTTGCCATAGGATTATCCTCTTTAAAAGCCTGAGAGAGAACATCCAAACTTGCTATAATAGTTTTGCGGTCCATTATTCCCGCCTCCCTTTTAGTTAATCGATTTCTTAAAGGATAAAAATCAGAATTCTTGCTCTGATCCCCGTATGCCATCTCTGAATTAATAACTGCATTTTCATACCAAGAATTATCTAATAATTCCTCAGGACGAAAATATAACCGTCTTTCAACAGGAAAGGTGCGAGGATTAACAAGAAATTCTAACATGTTATTTGCAATTTTTTTAGAATTCATTTTTAGCCCTTTTATAAGAAGAACTCAAAAAGTTTCTCCTGAAATTATTATATACTGCTCCGAAGATTAAACGTAATAACAATCCACAATAATGGAAATACCGGACTGTAAAATGCCTCTACATTAACAATCGTTGGATCATTTGGATCCACCTTGGCTTTTACACCAGTAAATGCAGTAATAATCTGAGCCTGCTGTAAAGCTGATAGATACGATGTCAATGTCTGCTCTATTTCCGTTAATCTCTGAGTCAGTAATTTCTTACCTATATACGGAGCCAGAGCAGAACGAGCGCCTGTCTGTATTGAATCCTTTGTCCTTATAATAGAAGGAGTCCTTGTCAGTACAGAAGAAACATCAGTAGTAAGAGCAAATTTAATCTCCATTCCTGAAGCTAAATCTTCAAAAAGAGTTATACCCGCATTAGCGGTCTGTGCTGCAGTAACAGAATCCATACGACGATATAACCGTGTGAGTCCTACAATTGGTTTACGTGTTAATGGTTCTGATACATCAAATGCAGGCGATACGTCCCGTCCAACAATCGCAGCAGCCATGATGGACCCGTCAACCAAATATTCAACTGTAGTACCAAGCTCATCAGTAATAGTTGTAATTGCTCCATCCGGATAAACAGCAATCATTCTTTCACTGTTCAGAGCTCGAGCAATAGCCTGTGCTGTTGTCGGAGTCGTATTATTAGCAAAACCAAAGTATGAATAGCGCTCATTAGCATATCTGATACCAGACTGAATTGTATTAGATGTCTTTAAATAAGAAATAACGGCATCGGAGGTTGTAACCGGTTCCATCAATACCGGTCTGATATTATTTTTCATGGGCTCATTAAAATAATCAATACCGGCAATATAGCGAGAATCAGGCGCATCGTCTGAACCGGATGCTTTCTGTATCTGAAGTAATGCTATAGCCGTAGCTCCATTCAAAAATGCCAGATGCGCTGCAAGCCCTATCTTATTATTTATTGTTAATGGCCCTGTATCAGCAAACACATCCTTTTCCTGAGTATATAATTTTGCCGTAGTAAGACCATTATCATCAAATTGTTTGGTCTCAGTGTAAGAGATATAATAAAAATCACCAATATTTGGTTCAGAGCCCGATTTATTATAAGTATTAATCGTAGCCGTATCACCAGAACCTATATCTGTAGTATTTGCCACTTTTGTTCTTAATCCCGGAATAGCTCGTGTCGGAGTAGTACCGGTAACAAAAGTAGATGATACTTTATAACCAATTTTATCTCCGGTTTGATAATCTACCAGAGCTCCTTTATTTATAGTTACGCGAAAACCTGTTTTTGTATCAATATAGGTCTGATTCAAATATCCGGTATTATCTCCCGCAGAGCCGCTTCCATTGGCATTACTTGAAGAAACCGTATATGTTGTAGCATCAGCAAATGTTAAAAATACCGTCTCACTCACAGCATACCCCGGGGATACCTGAGTATCCCTATTATCCGGACCCGTACCATTAGGATAAGTAACATTTTCTGAAGCAAAATCCGGGTCCGCTACTGTAGTATCGGCTGTTGACCAGGTTACATCCATACAGGTTCCTGCATTAACCGCTTCCATAGTATATGTCCCAATATCTGCTGCTCCGGCTAATGTATTAGTCAGAGTAAACGTATCATCAGGTAATAAATTGGTATACTGGGTTACATATACCTTTGTTCCAACAGGAGGGGCGCTGGCAAGAAGTGCAGTCTTTGCAACTCCGTTAAGTTGAATGACATCGACTGTAGTAGCATCAGTCGGTGATGTGCCGTAATAAGCGGTTACTAAATCGGGATCATCAGTTGTTATGCCCCGACCTGTCCCAGCTACCGGTGTCGCCTCGAGAGTAAATGTAGCATTGGTCCCATCAACCGTTCCTGTTGTTGCTCTACGCCATACTCTATTATCATATAGAGTACCGGTAATTTGAGTATCATCAAAATATTCTGAAGCAATCGTATGTTGACCGGAAGCTATTTTGAAACTGTGACCCCAGTTAATAGTATGAAAATTACCGGTTGTATCAAGAACAAAATCTGTATTTTTAACAAAGTCAGAAGTTCCAGGAGCATATCCCACCTTATCAATAGCTGTTACGTATGGAGACGGCAAAATGTCTGATGTCTCAGGATATTCATTCGAATAATAAGTAACAAATACTTTATCTCCTATACCCGGAGCTGCTGCCAGAGTTATTTGTCCTGAATCGCCATCAACTGCTGAAACAGTCACTGCAACCGGAATACCTCCACCAACACCTACTTTAACAGTCACATCAGAAGTATTGGTTGTTGTGATACCACCATTATCGCCTTTTACAATAGGAGTATAATGGGTACGAAATACAGTACGAGTACCATCTACCTGGTCACTCAAATCTTCATTAGTATGTAAGGTATCCTTACGATTGAAATAATACGTACAAAGAACAACGGCATCTGACGTGGGTATATTTACCAGATATATTTCTCCCGTATCTCCATCAACTGATGATACAGCAACCGGTTCTCCATCAACTTCAACAGTAACATTATCCGGATCATTTGTCACAGTTCCAGTACCGTCTCCTGAAACTATCGGATAATAAGTGACAGTGAAATTACGATTAGTACCGGTTAACTGGGAAGAAACATTTTCACGAGTAATCTTATTATCGGCTAATGAACTCGACCCGCGAATCATTTCATAGTTTTTAACAGGAATGTTTTCCTGTCCCACTCCTATAAAAGCAGGAACTCGGAGTTCACCAGCAGCGGTAACAAGAGGTGCCTCATTCAGTGTTTTCGTATATACATTTGGAAACGAAAAACTGTCGAAAGGGCCAAGTGCCATGTTAACCTCCAATAATATTTAGTTAATAAATTGATCTCGTATTTTTGATCTTATCTGAATCTTAAAAAATTTTATCTATTATTTTATTTGAGGCTAAAATGGACCGGCTTCAGTAAACTGGGCCTGACCACGTTTTTCTCTTTCTTTTCTATGTTCCTTAAGAGCATTTGAATATTCTACTCTTTTAGATCTTTCATCCTTATCCCCTAATGCCATAACCGGACTATAAACCCCCTTTTTCTGAGGCAAATTAAATTTTTCCAGTGTTTTTCCTTGTCTCCGGGCTTCTTGACGCTCATGATGCATTTCCCATCTCTTTTCAGCCTCTTTACCTATTTTTACATCCAATGATTCACTACCGGTTACAACAGAAAAAAAAGAACTCACCTTTCTTTTTACTGGAGAATTACACTTTTTACATTTAATATCACTATCTGAATCTGAGACTAATTCCTCAAACTCATATCCGCAATTCTCACATATATACTCATATAAAGGCATTCCATTTCTCCGTAATATATTTCTATATACATCTTATATTTATAGATTATTAATTCTATGTAAGTCTTTCATAGCCTACTATCGGCCCTTTAAATACCGGATGAGTATTTGGAACAAGTATAATATCTTTAATTTTATAAATTGGTAAATAGGGCTTAAATAATTGCCACTCAGTCATAACATTTATAGATACAGAAGACTCATAGTATAAATCCCCGGTCGTTTCTATATGGGCTTCCTCGGATTCTCCTGTTGGTTCAACAGAATTTAATGTAATACCTTCATTTTCTAATATATTTTTACGCTCACCCCATAGATATTCAATTAATCTATCAGACATCTCTTCCATCTGTAATGGGTCTTTTGCTATTACGGCCATTTCGAGTGACATCTCCCAATGGCCCCCATAAATTTTAGCTTGTTGTTCTCTGAACTTAGAAACAAATATTATCTGTTGGTCATTCTTCTGAGCACGTCTTCCTATTGAAATAACAATCCCGGGAATAGCCGTATGTATCTCTTGATAATTTTTAAAAATATATGGTTCTGCAGAATAACCCGAAGGCGTGTACATATAATCTGCATATAAGGTATAATTTTTATCCAGAG
>QNDG01000208.1 GCA_003645915.1 Candidatus Zhuqueibacterota bacterium
GGTTTTGGAGGAGGCGCTTCCCATATCTTTCTCATTTTCGAATAGTATCTTTCAGGATCAAAATAGCGTTTTGATCCCAGTTTCCCCTTTACAGCTTCAATAAGATCATACTGGCTGTTTACAACTGTTACTCCTGCAGATTCCAGTGCAGCTTTTTTGGACCTGAACGTACCTGTCTCCTGCCCTGGCGTTACAATTGCACCTGCGTGCCCCATTGTCTTGCCTTCAGGAGCGTGTGCTCCTGAGATTAAAGCCACAACAGGTTTGGGATATTTCTCAGGATGATTTTTTATATCCTCTGCAAGCATCTCTTCCATACACCCGCCTATTTCGCCTGCAACAACAACAAGATCCGTATTTTCATAACCCATTGCCAGAGGCACAAGATCTTTAAAAGTTGAGCCTATAGCGCCGTCGCCTCCGACTCCGATTACAGCATTCTGTGCAATTCCCACACTTGCCATTGCATCACTCATGTGGTAGAGAATAGCTCCTGAGCGGGAAATAATTGTTACACCTTTTGAGCCGAACTCTCCGGGAGATTTTTCTTCCGGATAGAACACGTCAGGCAGCATACCAATCTTTATGCGTTCCGGCGGGAATATAAGGCCAGGTGTGTTTCCTCCTATAAGAAGAGTTCCCTTGCGCCGTGCAGCAACAAGAATATCTCTCACATCTTTTAAAGGTATGAATTCGGAGATAAGAACAACAAGAGGTATTCCCGCTTCAATAGCCTCAATTGCAGCCTCTTTTGCAGTTGAATAGTGCCGCCAGATACTTGCAGCAACTATGGAAGGATGCTCGTCAAGAGCCTCCTTTACTGTGTTGTAAACAGGGATAACCTCATGAACCCTTGTGCCTCCCTTGCCAGGAGCAACACCGGCTGATACTGTAGTTCCGAAATCGTTCATAAGCCCTGCATGTTTTGTACCCTGTCCGCCCAGGCCTATAATCATGGTTTCCAGTTTGCCGGTCTCTTTTATTTTTTCTGCCAGATCAGGACGGATGTTTTTTACAATATAAAAAAGCATGCCCTCGGCAGCATTAATTCGATCTTTCATCTCTGTTATCCTTTCCTGTGTATAAAATCGCAGAAAATTTTACATTGATTTTCTTTTAAAAGCCTCTTCAATTCCCTGGCGTATCACTTCCGCCATAATTGTCTGATTACCGACAATGATCTCCATGTCTTTTAGTTCTTCCGGAGTCTCATTCTTTGCTGTATTGAGATACTCTCTTGCACTTGGCAGATCTGTTCCCACCATACGGCCGTAAACAGGCACTATGCGCCTTCCGTCTTTATATCTGTCACGGAAACATTTTATCAGGCCGCGTATAAAAGTATCGCAGCTCGAAATTCCTCCGAACCTGGACGTAATTATCAAATCCACAATTTCATAATCCATAAGCAGATGAAACATCTCTGCCACTTTGTCAAGAGACGGGCCCCCTCCGGAATCCATAAAGTTCACAGGCACTACTTTTCCGTTAAAAAATCTTTCTCCCACATTGGCATCTTCGTCAATGGAAAAAATGCCGTAGCCTGCTCCTCCCGGAACAATCCCCACATAGAGTTTGTCAGGATCTTTTTTTGTGCCTTCCGGCAGAAGGTCAACATAGGGAAACCCTGCTTTTCGTGCACGGGCCTCATTCTTTGTAGGTTCCGATACATCGTTGCGCACTTCCTTAATTCCAAGGAATGTGAAAAGTTCCTTCTGGCGAAATAATGCATTATCATCAAGAACGATTTTTGCGTCTGCTGCAACAGGGCCTTGCGGAGTAAGAATAAGAGGATTAATTTCCGTTACCTTGCAGTCGTATTTCTGAAATGTATTATAAACCTTTGTAATTACATCTTTTAAAGCTTCTTTTTGATCTCCTGCTTTTTCCAGTCCTTTTTGAAGAAATTCAGATAGTTGATTTGCTGTCTCGTCAGGCAGTGTTTTATCATTATCCGGAAGTTCAATTTTTAATATTGCTTCGGGATTTTCTCTTGCCACTGTTTCAATATCCATCCCGCCTGAAGCGCTTACCATAATTATGTTGTTGTACGTCGCAGGATTCATTGTAACACCAATGTAGCATGCTCCGATCTCTTCAACTGCCTGCTCCAGCATAAGCATATCAACAACATAATCCCGAAGTTTCATGCCCAGCATTTTGTCTGCTTTTAAAACAGCATCATCAATATTGTCAGCTTTCTTAATACCTCCTGCTTTACCCCTGCCTCCTATTAACACAAGAGATTTAATCATAAGGGGAAAATCTACATCAGCCTCTTTTATCTGTTCCGGTTTACAGATAATACCAAACTGGCGGGGAACAGGTATCCCCTCTCTTTCAAAAATCTTTTTTGCTTCATTCTCGTATAAACGCATAATTACCTCTGTTAGTTCAGGATAGTTATGTTAATTTTTTCTTGTTTCAAGTTTCTTTTTTGTATAAGCAAGCAGTCCTCCGGCTTCAATAATTTCCAGCATTTCAGGAGGCAGCTTTGGAAATGAGAAAGTTTTATCACCTACATAAATTTTTCCTTCAACAGGGTCAACATCAACCTCATCTCCTGCAGAATAACTGCGTACTGCTTCCGGACTTTCAATAAGAAGCAGACCCTGATTTATGGAAGCTCTGAAAAATATTCTTGAAAAGCTCTCTGCAACAACCGCGCGTATTCCCACTGCTTTAAGTCCCAGCGCAGGCTGCTCACGGGAGGATCCGCACCCGAAGTTTTTGCCTGCAAAAATAAAATCCCCTTTTTGCACATTTGATGCAAATTCAGTATCAAGATCTTCAAGAAGGTGAGGTTTTATCTCCTCAACAGTGGAGCACGTATAAGTGTATTTGCCGGGGAAAAGCATATCTGTGTTTATATCATCTCCGTATTTCCAGACACGCATCACTCTGCCTCCTTTCCGGGATCTGTTATCTTGCCGTAAATCGCAGAAACCGCAACAGTAGCAGGAGAAGCAAGAAAAATCTCCGCCTCTTTACATCCCATTCTGCCTTTAAAATTACGGTTTGCAGTTGAAAGACATTTCTCTCCCGGAGCAAGAGCTCCCTGATGTGCGCCAAGACACGGGCCGCACCCTGGAGGCAGAAGCAGAGCTCCCGCTTCAATTAACGTATCAATGTAACCCTTTGCCATGGCTTCTCTTAATATCTTTCTTGAAGCAGGCAAAATCAGGAGTCTTGTATCAGGAGATATTTTTTTGCCTTTTAGAATTGATGCTGCAATTTTAATATCTGAAAGCCTCCCGTTTGTGCATGTACCTATAAAGCACTGGTCAATGGGAGTTCCCTCAACATCTTTTATGGATTTCAGATTGTCAACAGTATGAGGAGCCGCAACCACAGGTTTAATTTCATCAAGATTAAAGGTCAGCTCCCTTTCGTACTCAGCATCAGGATCTGCCCAAACTGCATCATTCTGTGAAAAGGAGATGTTATTTGATGAAAAGAACTCTTTTGCAGTCTCGTCAACAGGGAACACAGTAACCTTTGCACCCATTTCAACGCCCATGTTGGCAATTGTAAATCTCTCATCCATTGAAAGACTGCTCACATCTCCGTGAAACTCAACAGCTTTGTATCCTGCTCCGTCTGCGCTGATTGTACCTATAATAGTAAGAATAAGATCTTTTGCAGATGCCGGATATTTCAGACTGCCTTTTAATGTTATTTTTATTGTGGGCGGAACCTTAAGCCAGGTCTCGCCTGTAAGCATAATTGACGCAGCTTCAGTTCTGTCAATACCTGATGCGAAAGCGCCTACAGCACCGTAAGAGCAGGTGTGGGAATCCGAACCAAGCACAATTGATCCCGGTTTTGCAAATCCTTTTTCATAAACAATCTGGTGGCAGATACCCTCTCCTACATCAAAAAAGTTTTTAAGATGATGCTCTTTGACAAATGAACGGATTTTTTTATGCCCTGCTGCATTTTTCTCCGATGCCGCAGGAACAACATGATCAAGCACAATAATTGACAGATCATCTCTCACTACTCCGTATTTGTCAAGTTCATCGCTTATTTTCCCGATTATTGCCGACGTGTTATCGTGGGTCAGAAGATGGTCAGGTTTAACAGTTACAATCTGCCCCGGAACAACTTCTTTATTCCCCGATTTTACGGCAAGAACCTTTTCGGCAAATGTCATGCCCATTATGCCTGCTCCTTTTTTTGTTTATACTCAATTTTAAATGATATACTGCGCTTCTGAATCCATCCCGATTCTGATTATTATATTTTTTCTTAAAGAGAATCGGGACGGGAATAACAACCCAATAGTATCATCAAGCGCGGAGATTTTCAGATAAACGTTTTACCCTTATTTTTTTGTCTTTTGTCTTTTTTCTTATCCTTTATCCTTTATCCTTTTTATTTTGTCACCCTTTATCCTTCTTTATTGCCCATTCCACAGCCAACCCTACCTCAGCAGCCCGCCCTTTTGATAGATATCCATCTGAACATCTGAAAAAGGCACGGCCTCTATCTCTTCCCCTGTTTTTTCTCTTATTATTTTTCCGGTTTCAAAATTAATTGTAATAACCTCTCCGTTTTCAATGCCTTTTTCTATAAGATCAAATGTAATTATGGGGAAACCGGAGTTGATTGCATTTCTTTCATAAATAGCAC
>QNDG01000209.1 GCA_003645915.1 Candidatus Zhuqueibacterota bacterium
AACTCGCACTTTGGGTACAGAGGAACCGAAGACGACGAAGAACGACGTTATTTTCTGGAAACAGTTAGTGATGCTCATCCGGTGCGCTGTGATCAACAAGGAAGGATCACAGTTCCTCAGGAACATCTTGAATATGCAAAGATCAAGGATAAGGTTCTTGTTATAGGTGCTGTTGATCATCTTGAGCTCTGGAATCCTGATGTTTATAATGAATTTATAGGCCAGAGTTCGTTCACTCCAAAAGACAGGGTAAGGCGCTATGGATGGGTTGAAAAAGACAGTGAATAATTACACGCAGGAGGAGGTTCCCTTTTTTCATGAGCCTGTGCTCTGGAAAGAGAGTGTCTCCTTTTTTATTACGGATAAATCAGGGGTTTATGTTGATGCAACCCTTGGAGGAGGTGGCCATTCCAAACTTTTTTTGAATGAGCTTAATTCAGATGCCGTTTTAATCGGCATTGACAGGGACAAACAAGCAACAGAGCACGCAAAAAAAAGATTCAAGGGATTTTCAGGGAAATTTATTGCAGTTAACGGGCGTTTTTCCGAAATATCGGAAATTCTTTCGTCTTATGATATAGAAGAGATAAACGGGTTGTTTCTTGATCTCGGAATATCTTCACATCAGTTAGATACTGCAGAGAGGGGGTTTTCCTATTTATCGGATTCCCCCCTGGATTTGAGAATGGACAGATCTGATGGTATCACTGCAGAAGATATAGTTAATTCTTATTCGGAACATGAACTTGCAGATATTTTTTATAATTACGGAGAGGAACGACTTTCAAGAAGGATTGCAAAGCGGATAGTTGAAAGAAGAACAGTGAGTAGGATAAAAACATCAAAAGAGCTTGCAGAAATTATACGCAGTCTTACACCTTACAAGGGCAGAGTAAAAGTAATGTCAAGAATATGGCAGGCTCTCAGATTTGAAGTAAACAACGAACTCAATGATCTCAGAAAAGGGTTAGAAGATGTATATACTCTATTAAAACCCGGTGCAAGAGTTGTTGTAATAAGTTATGAATCTTTAATGGACAGAATGGTAAAAAGGTATTTTAAGGGGGTTGATCCGGATTTTCGCAGAGGCTCTCAGTATATGGGAGAGAAAAAGTATGATTTTCAAATTCTTACTAAAAAAGTTGTCAGGCCTGATGAGTCGGAAATAAAAAAAAATCCCAGGGCCAAAAGTGCGCTTTTAAGAGCTGCAGAAAAAGTATAAACTTATTGTAAGGAGAATAAAAGTGGCAAGAAAAAGAAGATCTTCATCTTTTCGCATGTTGGTATTGATGTTGTTCTTTTTTGTGCTTTTGGGGTTTTATATGTGGGGAAGTGTTCAGATAAATCTGGTTATCCTTGAAAATGATAATCTCCTGTCAGAAAAGGAGATAATAATGCAGCAGGTAAATGAATTAAGGATGCAGATGAACAGGATGAAAAGTTATCAGAGAATTGCTCCGCTTGCCAGGGATATGGGTCTTTTACCTGTGCCTGCTGTGATGCTTGATGAAATTGCAGTGGATTTTAAAGAGCAGCACAAAGAAAAAAAGAAAAGCAGAGTACAATATGCGGGATTTATTGGTGCATATTAAATATAATTTTAAATGGTGTTTCAGATGAGAGAAGAATCCCGGTTAAAATTTACAGGTCTTTTGTTTTTTTTGCTGACAATAGGTGTGCTTGCCCGAATTTTTCAGTTCCAGGTTGTCTCAAGAGAACCGTGGTGTTCTATGGCTCCGAGACAATATCAGGACAGGGTTAAGCTGATGGCACACAGAGGAATTATTTATGACAGAAATCTGAACATACTTGCCATGGACGCGCCTGTTTATTCTCTTGCAGTTGACCCTTCCGCACTGGAAGATAAAGATAAAACAGCAGACTTCCTTTCAAAAACATTGAATATAGATAAGGAACAGTGCCTTGAAAAACTAAAGTCAAATAAGGATAAGTCGTTTGTTTACATAAAAAAAGATATATCAAAAGAATCTGAAAAGAAGCTGAAGAATTCAGGGATAAAAGGTTTTGTTTTTGTCAAAGAGAGAACTCGGGTAAGACCTTTCGGGGATCTTGCATTGCAGACAATCGGAATTGTTAACAAAGACAGAAAAGGTGTGGGAGGTATTGAGCAGACATTTAATTCGTGGCTTGAGGGAACCGACGGCTGGGCGATTCTTCAGAGGGACGCACATAACAGAAAATTCAGCAGTCTGGATTACCCTGTTGAACAGTCAAAAGACGGGCACCATGTAATTTTGACAATTGATCATGCAATGCAGTCTGTTGTTGAAGCGGAGTTGAAAAAAGGAGTTAAAAAGTATAAGGCAAAAAGCGGGACTGCAGTACTCATGGATCCTGTTAACGGTGATATTCTTGCCATGGCATCTGTCACAGGAATTTACAGGTCAGATGAGCCTGAATTTGATCAATGGATAAGAAACAGGGCTGTCCAGGATTGTTTTGAACCGGGGTCTATTTTTAAAATTATTACTGCAGCAGCAGCTCTGCAGAGCGGTCTTTTCAATATGAATTCTTTAATCCACTGTGAAAACGGGGAGTATGTACTTACAGGACATAAGATTCACGATCATAATGAATCGTATGCATGGTTAACATTAACACAGGTTCTGGAAAAATCATCAAATATCGGAATTGCAAAAGTAGGACGGAAACTGGGTAAAAAGACTCTTTACAGGTATGTAAGAGATTTCGGGTTTGGCAATCGTACCGGAATTGAGCTCCCCGGAGAGGAGCCGGGGATCCTTCTGCCTCCGTATAAATTGAATGATTTTACTCTTGCAACTCTATCCTTTGGCCAGGGTATAGCAGTTACTGCGCTTCAGATGGCTGCTTCAGTATGTGCAGTAGCAAACGGAGGAGAGCTTTTAAAACCGAGAATCTGGACCAAGATTCTTGATTCGAACAGCAGAGTTGTAAAAGAATCTCCGGTAAAAAAAATAAGACGTGTGATTTCTCAGGGAAGTTCTTTAAAAATGAGGAGCATGCTGCAGTCTGTTGTTAAAAACGGAAGCGGAGAGAGCGCAACTGTGAAAGGAATTGCAATTGCCGGAAAGACGGGGACTGCCCAGAAATCAATTGAAGGTGTAAAGGGGTATGTACCAGGAGCTTATGTGAGCTCTTTTGTAGGATTCTGGCCTGCAGAAACTCCGCAATTTGTTCTGGTTGTTGTTCTGGATGAGCCCAAAGGAGTTTACTGGGGATCTCATACTGCGGCCCCTCTGTTTTCCAGTATTGTAGCAAATTTACAGGGATTAACAGCTCCCAGAAATATTATACCCGGGCCAAAATCAAAGGAGAAAAAAGGCAGTATAATGGATTTTGTTTCTTTAAGTCCGGAGATTCCCCAAAAAACTGAAAGTCAAAGAAAGAGTGCAGGGAAAAGCAGCGGCTCAATCCACTACATTCCTGATCTTAAAGGAGTTAGTTTAAGACAGGCACTTGAAACTCTGATGGATTATAAAATAAAGGTAAAAATAACAGGAAACGGCACAGTTGTTAATCAGATTCCGTTACCCGGATCAAAAATAAAAAAAGGAATGATCTGCAGGTTAATATGCAGTCAGAATCTTTAAATTATGAGTGGAACAAGCTTAAAATCTTTGTTTGAAAATCTTGGCAGACCGAATAATCTGAAAGATGATTGTCTGATATCCGGTATAACCAGTGATTCTAAGCGGGTAAAACCAGGATGGATTTTTGTTGCTGTAAAGGGATATCAGCAGGACGGTCATAATTTTTTGAACAATGCTCTTAAAAACGGAGCCTCTGCAGTAGTAGTGGAAAAAAGTACAGAGGATCTGCCGGTACCGTTTTTAATTACAGATAACTCGCGTAAAACCCTTGCTCTTCTGGCAAAGAGGTTTTACGGCGATCCGGGAAGGAAACTGAATCTTATTGGTGTTACAGGTACAAACGGAAAAACCACAACAACTTATTTTTTAGAGTCAATTTACAGGCAGGCAGGGCATAAGGTTGGTGTTGTAGGTACATTAAATTACAGATGGCCGGGTTTTAAAGATAATGCTTTACAAACCACACCTGATTCAGTTGTCTTGTACGGGTATTTCAGCAGGATGATCAATGATGGTGTATCAACTGCAATTATGGAGGTCTCTTCACACGCTCTTGCTCAGTACAGAGTTGAAGGATTAATGTTTAATTCGGCAATCTTTACCAATATCTCTCATGAGCATCTTGACTATCACAAATCTCTTGATGAGTATGTAAAAACAAAGGCAAGGCTCTTCAGTCAAATTTCAAAGAACGGAAGAGCTGTTGTAAATATAGATGATAATGTGTCTGAAATAATTATAAAAAATTCTTCTGCAAAGGTTGTTACATACGGAAAGATATCTGACCCGGATTACAGGATTTCAGATATAACACTTCTCAATCTGGGATCGCGGTTTGTTCTGAAGACTCCGGATCTGGATCTGCAGCTTCACACAAATCTTCCCGGATTATTTAACGTGTATAATGCTTCTGCTGCGGCATGTGCTGCTTTGGAACAGGGAGTGAGTCCCGAATTAGTGATAAAAGGCATTGAATCGCTTAAAAGAGTTCCCGGAAGAATGGAGGGGCTTGTTTCTGAAAAAGGCCAGTTCCGG
>QNDG01000210.1 GCA_003645915.1 Candidatus Zhuqueibacterota bacterium
AAATCAACTTGTTTTAAGGGCATATTCTTTGCCTTTTTACAAGTTTATGAATTATTCAGGTTAGAAAAGGAAAGGATCGGTAAAAAGTTCAGTTTATAATAATTCCAACTGATTTATACTCCTTTTTAAGATTGTCAATTTAATTTATCCGGCCAATCTGTGCATTGGCTTAAATTTTTTCCTGATTAACAAATCAAGCATTGAAAGTGTTATTAATGAAGCTGCTGAAAAAAGTATAAAAGAAAACTTGCGGCTGTTTTGTATCAAAAAATCAACTGCAGGTTTAATAAAAAGATGCAGAGACGAGAATAAATTGCCGGTAAATTTAACTATAAAAACAGGAGAAAAATTTGTGATAACCATGGTCAAAATAATGCCGGCAAGAACCATAAAAGCTATGGCAGCTTTTTCGTAAAGAGAAAAGACATATTTTTTTGAGGAGAATGAAACGTTTCTTATTATATTTTCACAAACCGAATCATCTATGCTGAAATCCGGCTGCTGCTGTAAATTTTTGTAAACCAGTTTGTATGTGTCAACTCTTTCTTTGCACAGGCTGCAGAAACCTATGTGCTGTTCTGTTTCTTCCATTCTGTTTAAAGAAGGATTATCAAGATACTCCTGTATCTCTTTGTCAGTCAAATGTTTTACAGCCATGTCATCTCTCCTGCATATTTATGTTTAAGAACAGCGTATAGTTTTTTTCTTGCTCTGTAGAGGTTGGATTTTACAGTGCCTTCCGGCAGACCCATTATCTCGCCGATCTCTTTATAAGAAAGATTTTCCAGATGGAAGAGAGTCAGAATTGTTCTGTACGCATAATTCATCTTCATTATTTCGTTTTTAACAAGTTGTGCCTGTTCTTTTAAGATAAATTCTTCGTCATGTAAAATTTTTCTTTCGTAAAAAGCGTTTTTATTATTTTCTTTATCCAGATCTTCAGATAGAAACGGTTTGTTTTTTTGAACGTAGTTAAGGCATGTATTGTACGATATACGACCGATCCAGGTTGAGAGTTTACTGTCAAATCTGAATGATGGAAGAGAAGTGAAAATTTTTACAAATATGTCCTGAAAAAGATCTTCCCGCTCAACAGGTCTGGTTATAATCCGCCATATTATATGTTCAACCAGTTTTTTATATGATCGGATAAAAAACCGTATTGCCTGCTGGTCATTTTGCAGAACCTGTTTTACAAGGTCTTTTTCATTTTTATAGATATTTTCCATAGGCTCTATACAATATGACGGATAAGAACAATAAATGTTTCACTTCTTTTTAAATAAAAAATCCGGAACATTATATATTTTAATCTGTCTGATTAATTGAACATGGAAAATTTTATTTGTTTGAGGTATGTAACGGTTCTATTTTATAAATTAAAAACGGAGGTTAAAATGTTATTCTCATCAGATGTGTTTATAGTAGGGATTATTTTCGGCTCCATACTTATGTTTGTAAAACTAATTGCAGATACAAACATTAAGAATAAGCTGATTGAAAAAGGTATGCTTGATGAAAATGTAAAATATCTTTACACAGGCCGACAGGTACCGGGAGCTTCCTCAATCAAGTGGGGACTGGTTTTAATAAGTGTAGGATTGGCTTATTTCGTTGCATTTCTTTTTCCGGATAACGAAATCAGATGGCAGATTGCTTTTGGATTAATGATCTTATGCGGAGGAATAGCTCTTATTGCGTTCTATTTTATTGCAAAGAAAATGGAAGAGAACAATCGTCAGGAATAGCAATTATCAATAAAAGGGTGCGTCTGCCTCCAAAGAGGAATTTTCGACAGGCGCATCCTTTTAAATAAAATTTGGGTCTATGTTGAAATGCATGGGTAATTATAGCCAAGTTTTGCATATAAGCAGTTGAAAAGATATATGCAGGGTTATCGCCGAATAGGTAATAGTAAAGTAAAATTAGTGAATAGTAAAGAGTGAGGGAGCCAGATTTCAAAGCCCTGCTTTGAGTTAATAATAATTTACTATCATTTTGTTGGAATAATAAGAATCTTGTTGATTGTGTCATTTCAAAGGAGCACAGTGACTGTGACTGAGTAATTTTATGAATTATACTTCCAATTTTTATTTCTCAGTATGGCACTTTTTTTAGAAACCCCGATTTTTTTATCATATTCTTTTCTTAAAGAGAATCGGGGAACAACAAGCCCTAAAAAACGCCGGCTGCTGAAAATTTCCTAAAAATGTCAAAAAACTCACTGAAAGGCAAAAACTCAGCCGATTCAGATTATTATATTTTTTCTTAAAGAAAATCGGGTTCAAACAGTTTGTCCCGATTCTCGGGGCGTTCATTTTTTAACATTTTTTTAACGGAAATTTCCAGATGCCGGCATTCCAAACCAACATTTTTGTGAATTTTATATACAGTATTTTATTAGCTGAAAATTAATATTTCAGGATATTACCCACTCGATTCAGCATAGAGCATAAAATTTATTGATTTAATTTGCCTGTTATTTTTTCTGTGATTTTAAGATAGTTTTCAGTGTCGTATTTAATTCTTAGAAGTACCGGATCCTGTTCCGGATTGTAGGATTCCATATCCTGAAAGTTCTCAGGGAAAATTTTCATATATCGTATGTTATCTCTGTTTTTGTTTTCAACTGCTTTTTTTAATATTTTTCCCCGCATGCCCATGAACATTATTGCAAGAGATTTTAACTTGTCAGTCGGTACTTCTTCTGTTTCAAGTATCTTTTTTTGAAAGTCCCATTCAGGGATTGCTGTTTTTTCAGCAAAGAGTTCTGCAATATTGTCTCCTTTTTCTATAAGAGATACAACATTTTCAATAACTCCTTTCAGAGCATAGTACTTTATAAAAAAAGAGTAGGATCCAATAGCTGTTTGTATGTTTTCCTGTCTTATGAAGTTTTTGCCAATACCCTTTATATCAGATTCAAAGCAGATGTCTTTCTGCGGTATTGATCTCAGACTATCTCTTGCTTTAATCATCATTTTAATTATTTCCGGCCTGAAAACCCTTAAATCTTCTTTTTTTATGCCTGATTTGAGTCTGTCTTTATATTTATAAATATTCCTGAATACTCCGTAAACATTATTGTAAAGCATCCATGCAGGGAAAAGCTCATTTAAACCTGACGGGAAATCCACAGGCATGTTTTTATGAGGTCTGTCAATCAGAGAAAAGGGGAATGTCAGTTTTTGGGGGAGAGTTGTGACTCCTGTAGCAATAATTGTGTATGGTGCTCCTGAAAAATCAGCAGGATACTTGACGTTTACTCCGAGGCCGAAAAACATACCTTCACCGCAGATTATTTCCTGATCAGGAGCTTTCCCTGTATGATTTGAACCGATATTTGCTCCGTAACCAATGTTCCCTCTGCCTCCGGGCCATATTGCAGAAATAAGCATTGACTGATGGTGAGAAGATGTTAAAGGCCCTGTAAATGATGAGGTTATTTCTCCTTTTTCTATTACGCTTCCCTGCCCGATAATGGAATCAGTGATTTGAGCATTTTGTGCAAGTTTTACATTTTTATCAATAAAAGAATTCTTAACTATGGAATGCGAATCAATACAGGCTCCGTTTTTAATTATACAGTTCTTAATAATAACTCCCTCGCCAATAACAACGGGATTTTCTTTATTGGAAATTATTGAAGAGTTATCTGTGAGATCCGCTCCGTACAGTCTGGCAAAGGGCCCGATAAATGATGAGGATATTTTTTTACAATACGCAACAACTGAGTTTTCCGAGACCACACCAAAAGGCAGCCGGATTTTCTCATTATATTCCCTTGCCTGGTTATTCAGCCCGGACAGGAGTTTGTTATTGCTGCGGTCAGCAAGAATTAATCCGGCAGTTTCACAGGTCATATCCGCAAAGATCGGTATTGATTTTAAACTGATTTCATTCCCGATTTTAATGTCAGTACCATTACCAAAGGTGTTGGAACCTGAGTTTTCAATTAATTTGCAAAAAGCGATTACAGAATTTTTTGCGATAAATGTGTTCGAAATCATCCCGTTTTTATAAACACATGCTTCTGAATCCACAAAAGTATCTGTCAGGTCAGAATTGTATATCCCTGTTTTCAGCTCCGTAATGTCTGTGATTTTTATTTTTTCCCCTGAAAATTTCCCGAGGATGCACCTGTCATTAAACCTGCAGCCCAAAATATTCTCCGTTGAAAAATCAGAGCAGACAAGAATTTTATTCCAATCTTCCGATTGATTCCCCTGATTCTCAAGAATCTCTATCTCGTCCGGTTTAAGTTTTCTGTAATTGTTGTTTACAGCAGCATTGTACAGGTTGTTTGTTTTTTTGCACTGATCTGTAAAAGGGGAGTCTGCTGCAGTCTCATTAAACATTTTTTCCGGATTTTCTGTCACTTTCTTCTCCGTTGTTTTTTTACAACAAGCTGGCCGCATGCTCCTTGAATATCATCTCCCTTGCTCAGCCGGAGTGTAACAGTTGCATGCATTGTTTTTAAATATTCCGCAAACATAAGTATATCATCATCAGGCGGCCTTTGGAAATTTTCTGTTGTTTCATTATATGGAATAAGATTAATTTTGCACGGAATTCCTTTGAGAAGTTTTTTTATCTGATCAGCATGTTTATTTTTATCATTT